>NZ_JBFULH010000771.1:0-1737 GCF_056400445.1 Pseudomonas sp. P5_B2
AGGGATGCAGGCATCGGGGATTTTGAGCAGTGATACAGCACTTAAGCCTGAACAGCGCGAAACGCTCCGGGCCAGCCTTCAGGCGTTCATGGGATCGAAGAACGCCGGCAAGATCATGGTGGCTGAAGCAGGCTTGAAGTATCAGGGCATCACGATGAACCCTGAGGCGGCCCAGATGCTGGAGTCGCGCTCGTATGGTATCGAAGAGGTGTGCCGCTGGTTCCGCGTTCCGCCTTTCATGGTCGGGCACATGGACAAGCAGAGCAGCTGGGCGTCGAGTGTCGAGGGTCAAAATCTTCAGTTTCTGACCAACTGCCTTCGGCCACTTCTCGAAAACATCGAGCAGGAGATATTTCGTTGTCTGCTCGATCGGGATGATCGCTACTTTGCCGAATACGCCGTTGAAGGCCTGCTTCGGGCTGACAGCCAAGGCCGCGCCAGTTATTACAACATCTGCTTGCAGAACGGCTGGATGAGCCGGAACGAAGTTCGAAGGCTTGAAAACCTCCCGCCGATCCCTGGCGGCGATGTTTATACCGTGCAATCCAACTTGCTCCCCCTAGAGCAGCTCGGCCAAGACAAGGGCGGCGGCGAACAAGTGCGCGCCGCGCTATCCGCCAGGCTTCTACCGAATGAAATAAGCCGGGCCCCCGGCAGCTCTGGAGACTGACCCATGACAATTCGAAGCCTTCCGGCAGCGCCGGCGGGGCGCCCCTGCGCGGGCGTCTCGTTTGACCTCATGCCTCAGGCCATGGAGCGATGGAACGCAGATATCCAAGCCGCCGCGGAGGATGACAAAAACACGATTTCGATACTGGACGCGATCGGCTTTGACCCATGGTCAGGCGAGGGCGTGACCGCGAAGCGTATTTCTGCCGCATTGCGCAGCATGGCCGGTGCAGACGTCACGGTGAATGTGAACTCCCCTGGCGGCGATATGTTTGAAGGGTTGGCTATTTACAACATCCTCCGCGAATACAAAGGCCATGTGACGATCAAGGTCCTGGGTCTTGCAGCATCCGCTGCGTCAATTATCGCTATGGCCGGTGACGAAATTCAGGTGGCTCGATCGGGCTTCTTGATGGTGCACAACGGATGGACCATAGCCGCTGGCAACCGTCACCAGTTCCGCGAAGTGGCCGACATGATGGAGCCCTTCGACGCGGCCATGGGCGATATCTACGCCGCTCGAACCGGTGGCGATCTGAAGGCGATGCAAAAGCTGATGGACGCCGAGRCGTGGATTGGTGGGTCTGCTGCCGTTGAGCAGGGCTTCGCTGATTCGCTTCTCGACTCCGACTCAATCAAAGAAGGAACGAAGGCTCAAGTGGGCCTGATCGCCGCCCGGAAGTTGGATCTGATTCTCGCCCAGCAGGGTATGCCCCGCAGCGAGCGTCGATCACTAATTCAAGAAATCAAGTCCGGCACGCCTTGCGCTGCCGAACCCGGTACGCAAGACGCTGCCGACCCCCAGGCCGACCTGGCCGAACCAATAGCCGAACTCGAACGGGCACTTGCTCGGTTCTCGGCAGCCGCTGTCAACTAAAGGAATCACATCATGTCCGAACAAGCCAAGCTGCTTGCGAAAATGAGCGCCGAGCTCGCGAAAGCCTCCAGCGAATTCAGCCAAAAGGCCGAGTCCGCTCTTGGTGAAGCCAAGAAGGCAGGCACCCTGTCGACTGAAACCAAGGCTGCTGTCGATGAGATGGCATTGAAGTTCAACACCCTGGCCGAAGC
>NZ_JBFULH010000772.1:0-1735 GCF_056400445.1 Pseudomonas sp. P5_B2
ACGGTGGTCACCTGACCCACGGCGCCAGCGTTTCGTCTTCCGGCAAGCTGTACAACGCCATCCAGTACGGCATCGACGCCAATGGCCTGATCGACTACGACGAAGTCGAGCGTCTGGCAGTTGAGCACAAGCCGAAAATGATCGTGGCCGGTTTCTCTGCCTACTCGCAGATCCTGGACTTCCCGCGCTTCCGCGAAATCGCTGACAAAGTGGGCGCCTACCTGTTCGTCGACATGGCCCACGTGGCCGGTCTGGTCGCCGCTGGCGTCTACCCGAACCCGGTGCCTTTCGCTGACGTCGTGACCACCACCACGCACAAGACCCTGCGCGGTCCACGTGGCGGCCTGATCCTGGCTCGCGCCAACGCCGACATCGAGAAGAAGCTGAACTCCGCGGTATTCCCGGGCGCCCAGGGTGGCCCGCTGGAGCACGTGATCGCTGCGAAGGCGATCTGCTTCAAGGAAGCACTGCAGCCTGAGTTCAAGACCTACCAGCAACAAGTGGTGAAAAACGCCAAGGCCATGGCCGGCGTATTCATCGAGCGCGGTTTCGACGTGGTCTCCGGCGGCACCGAGAACCACCTGTTCCTGCTGTCGCTGATCAAGCAGGAAATCTCCGGTAAAGACGCCGACGCCGCTCTGGGCAAAGCGTTCATCACCGTGAACAAGAACTCCGTGCCAAACGACCCACGCTCCCCGTTCGTCACCTCCGGCCTGCGCTTCGGTACACCGGCTGTGACCACTCGCGGCTTCAAGGAAGCAGAGTGCAAGGAACTGGCTGGCTGGATCTGCGACATCCTGGCAGACCTGAGCAACGAAGCGGTGATCGACGCCGTTCGTGAGAAGGTCAAGGCTATCTGCAAGAAGCTGCCGGTGTACGGCGCTTAATTGCACCGCTAGATCCGCAGTATGAAAACCGGCCAGAGATGGCCGGTTTTTTTTCGCCGCGATTTTTTTCTCCGGTCGAAAAGGCTAAGGATCGGGGCATCTGAGGCGATGAGCGTCGACCTCCAGGCACTGACCTGGATTCCTCCCATGCTCAGAGGCGGYCCGCATTCAATGTTCCTTCAAGTGTGAATGCCATGGAGCAAAGAGACATCAGCGCCGTAGTGAGCTTCATGACTCAGTATCTGGATGATCTTGAACAGAGGTTGTCGGGCGAGCGTCCATAAGTGTCAACGACAGCACATTGGGCAACGTCGGATCTACCGCACACAGCAAAGCGTGACCTGCACCTGTGAGCCCAAGCATCATCCCGAGAACGGGTACGCTGCATTGCGTCATGAAGTCTTCATTGAAGAAGTTGTCTGCTACTTCGGAGAACGCCCGCAAGCACCTTGAGGTACCTCGGCTGTTTTCCGTGACGCGATACAGCTCCAGCAAACACAGCAGATTACCGAAGTCACCGTGGCAAAGGCTGTAACCGGAACCGAGCCCATGGCACCAGAGATTGCGTTCGCACTGTTCGATATCGCCTTTCACGACCGCTCTCAGCTCAACACTCAGTACGTGATTGAGCGCTTTCATGAGTTGTAATCTGGAGAGCAAGATCCCGGCATCCCCGTGACACCACTTGGTCATGTGAGCCGACTTCGATGCATCACGCAGATCCAGCCAGAACCCCTGAGCTTTCAAGCGGTTTTCGTCCCTTAACAAGGCCTCGATCAGAGGGACTAGCGCCTCATTCCCCGTAACTTCATAAATCTTGCAGAGCGCCAGGAGAACCCCTGAAATAC
>NZ_JBFULH010000773.1:0-1733 GCF_056400445.1 Pseudomonas sp. P5_B2
GCTGAGGAGGGTTTGGCGTTTCATGATGGTGTGCTCCGGGGTGTTTATTGGTTGGTATGGAGCGGATGTTACGCCGAGGAATTTTTAAGAGAACTTCATTGAGTTGATGGTGACTATCGATGTCGGCAATGGGTCAATGCGCGCGGTGATCACACCGCACGGCACCTGATCTCCGGGCCTCTAAACGGCGGGAAGCCCGGGAGCGCGACGTACAAAATCAGCCTTTGCTGGCCGCCAGATAGGCACCAAGGCGTTGCCCCATTTGCTCACCCAATGCTTGCAAGCCGCTCAGGGGACGAACCATCACCTCAAACTCAACGATTTTTCCCTGTTCATTGAAGCGGATCATGTCAATGCCCTTTAGCTGTTTTCCGCCCACGCTGGCGCTGAATTCCAGGACGACATTCAACCCGTCTGCCGTGGCCAGTTCGCGGTGGTAGGCAAAGTCCTCAAACACTTTGACGACGGTGCTGAGAATCATCGAAACCACAGGCGCTCCCGGATAAGGTGTGTGAGCCATCGGCGAGCGAAACACCGCTTGTGGGTCCAACAGGTCGGGCAGGGCACTCAAATCGCCCGTGCGGATCATGTCGTGCCATTGCTTCAAGGAGGCTGCGGCCTTGGGGTGCAGGTTCAGTTCAGACATTTTCTACTCCTGTATTTTTATTGTGGGTTCTGCAACGTCAAGAGGCGTGGTTGTGCGAAAGCATTGGTCAATGACTGCCGCTGCATCGTCTGCCACTGACTGTATATCGCAGGACCCGGATGGAAGCCATCCCGTACCATCTAACCCCGTCATGGGGGACGACTCATAAGTAACGTGCGTTTGGACGATGCGCTCAGCCAGCGCGGTGAGTGCAATAAAAATAGCCCACGAAAAAGCCCGGCTGATAAGGCCGGGCTCTTTGTCGGGAACCGCGTTGAAGCTACTCATTCATGCAACGCGGCTTTCGATCAAACGGTCGGAGCCGCCTTCGGCAACGCGGTTTTGCATCAGGTGGTCGGCGCCATCAGCGGCTACACGATTCTCGATCAAACGATCCGAACCCCCTTCAGCCACACGGCTTTCAATCAGACGATCCGAGCCGCCTTCAGCGACCACAGGTTGWGCAGAGGTAGCGGCRAARGCGTTAACTGCGAAAACCGAGAAAGCGATGCTGAGRAGGGTTTGGCGTTTCATGATGGTGTGCTCCGGGGTGTTTATTGGTTGGTATGGAGCGGATGTTACGCTGAGGATTTTTTAAGAGAACTTCATTGAGTTGATGGTGACTATCGATGTCGGCAATGGTGCATACGCCCCGGTTTCAGGTTGCATTCAGGCTTCACTGATCTTGCTGACACTGGTGATCTGCCCGTTCCAGATCATCTCGTAATGAGCTGTCTGAACAATCGATGCAACCGGTCGCGGCGTCATCAGTGCCCAGCAGTAACTGCCCTGCATACGCACCGAGTTGTATCGAATACCGGGGCATCCTGCCTCTTTGATCGATCTGCCCAATTGACGGGAATGCGTGTAATCGTCAGGCGCATAGACCGGATCAGTCAGCGCAATGGACGCAGCATCTTTCATCGCAGCGTCGGCAAAAGAACAGGACAACCCACGGAAAACAAAGCGCTCGTAGTTAAGGCTGCGGACATTCGACCAATACAGGCTCTGATGATGCCGCACTTCAGCCAAGGCCGTGTCCATGGAGTCCGCCAGGTACAACACCCCAAAGCTGCCATCGCTGAAT
>NZ_JBFULH010000774.1:0-1730 GCF_056400445.1 Pseudomonas sp. P5_B2
ATCCAATACCGCCGTGGTTTTCACCCCTTGCAGATCGGAGCCGGCCCCGGGCTCGGTCATGGCGATTGCCGTGACCATCTCCCCAGACACCAGTTTTGGCAGGTACTTGTGCTTCAGCGCTTCACTGCCGTAATGCAGGATATACGGCGCCACAATGTCCGAATGCAGTGAAAAACCGATCCCGGTCAGCCCCAGGCGCCCGACTTCTTCGATCACTACCGCGCTGTATAAAAAGTCCGCTCCCAGCCCGCCGTATTCCTCCGGCAGATGCGAACACAGCATTCCCGCCTCCCCTGCCTTGTTCCAGAGTTTGCGGTCGATATAACCTTGCTTTTCCCATTGCCCATGAAACGGCACAGCCTCTTTCTCGAGGAACGTTCGCACGCTGTCACGGAAAAGTTCGTGATCGGAGCTGAACAAGGTTCTGGGGATCATGCGGCACCTGTCGTTATTGTTAGATGAGTTGATGTTCAGAGACTAAGCCCCGCATTCGACACAGGACACTGGACACATCAGACAAAAAATAAGACGATCCAGCCGTTTGATGACCACTTTCTCCTATAAAAATAAAGTTGAATTATGTCTAAGCAAGTCTCCACGCCCCTGCGGCGCGTCAGCATCCTGGCGATCGACCGGGTTTTCGCTTCCACCCTTCTGCAAGCCAAAGACTTTTTCCATATGGCCAGCCTGCGCCATGGCAAACAACTGGGCCAAGGCCTGACACCGTCGTTCGAAATCCGACTCGTCAGTCCCGATGGCAAACCGGTGAATAGCTTCAGCGATGTGATCATTCCGGTAGACGGTGGCCTGGAAAACACCGACATCATCATCCTCCCCGCCTTTTGGGATGACTTCGACACACTCTGCAAACGTTATCCACAGGTCCTGCCATGGTTGCGTGAGCAACATGCCCGCGGGGCGGTGTTGTGCGGCGAGGCTACCGGGGTGTTCTGGCTGGCCGAGGCAGGCTTGCTCGATGGCAAGGAAGCGACCACATACTGGCGCTTTTTCAACGCCTTCGCCGAGCGCTTCCCACAGGTTCACCTCAATCAGGACAAACACCTGACCGACGCCGACAACCTGTATTGTGCAGGCGGCACGACGTCGGCCTGYGACCTTTACGTCTACTTGATCGAGCGCTTCTGCGGTGCCAACGTGTCGCAAGCCGTGGCGCGGGATATCCTTTACGAAGTACAGCGCAGCTATTCCCCGGGACGTATCGGTTTTGGCGGCCAGAAGCTGCACCAGGATGTGATCATCCTGCAGATCCAGCACTGGCTCGAAGAGCATTTCGCCGACAAGTTCCGCTTCGAAGACGTGGCTCGCGAACACGGCATGAGCATCCGCAACTTCATGCGCCGCTTCCAGACCGCGACCGGCGACAAGCCGCTGCATTACCTGCAACGATTGCGCATCGAAACCGCCAAGGGCCTGTTATCCGGCAGCCGCAAGAGCATCAAGACCATCAGCTATGAGGTGGGTTACGACGATGCGAGCTTCTTTGCGCGATTGTTCCGCCAGCACACTGAGTTGTCGCCGAACCAGTATCGGCAGCAGTTTCAGCAAGCCGCTTAAGGAAACGCGCCTCCTGAAGGAGCACCGCTTGCAGGCGATCAACGATGACACGGATGCCTGATGCACCGTGTCGATGCAGTCGCTCGCAAGCCGCTCCTACAAGTATCAACGGCTTTCGAGTATCTTTTTCCCACACCAAATCGGGAATACAGAGC
>NZ_JBFULH010000775.1:0-1729 GCF_056400445.1 Pseudomonas sp. P5_B2
CTGATTAGCCTGCTCTTTTGCACCACCCGCAACCAATTTCCCAGTTCCTGGATCGATAGGTAATTGTGCGGAAAGGTTGTTGTAATGAGAAAAAGCTACGGCTTGCGCAGACAGAGGGCTTACGGGGGCGTTTTCCGTGCTTCCTACCACTTTTACAAGATCGCCTGCCTGTGGCGCATTTGGAATTGTACCCTCGCCATTTGAAATCAGCGCTTCAACTTGCACCAAAGCATCCAGAGGCAATGCGGCTACCGCGACTGTCGTTAGTGTAGGGACATAACTGGGACAGAATGTCGTATAAACTTCGCTGACAGCGTCAATGTCTGAGATATTTTTAAGGAATATAGTAACCCTTACAACATCATTCATAACATGATCAATACTTTCAACAATCGCCTTGATATTGTCAAAGCACTGTCCAGCTTGCTCTTTCACCCCGCCTGCTACCAATTTTCCAGATGCTGGATCGATCGGCAATTGAGCTGAAAGATTATTATAATGAGAGAACGCTACAGTCTGTGAATACGGGCCTAGGCTTTTTGGAGCACTTTCGGTATTCCGTGCCAATACTGCGTTATAGCCACTCATAATAACACTCCCTTTTTTTACTGCGATTTCGCTGATTGCGTGGCAAACACGTATTCCACTTCGCTATCGACAGTTGCCACCGTTTATCCGGGCGACGGACATCAAGTCCACGCATGGGTTGGGTGCCCGGGGGTACTTCATGGAGCAGGTGCTAGTGTAGTGGTCTCTGCCTACTACGCCATTGCACGATCGCTCCCGATCAGCTTTTCTCGCACATTGAATTCAGTGAGTATTGGTCTGAAAACGCCGACCTTTACCCATTTATCAGCGGCTTAAGCGAATTATCGGCTGCACGCTGCGGCGGCGACATCTCGATGTCCCAGTCGCCAGGCACACACCAATCCTCTCCAAACAGTTCGGCCGGATGCATCGTACGCTCAGAACCATTGCCGCAAGCCAACGACTTGGCCGGACAATACCGGTCGCACCCCCAGCAGATCCTCTCGGGGTGTTTGGGGTTGACGGGGAAGTTCTTGGCCATGCCGGTCTCCGATCATTGAGAGGCGTTCTTGCACCCTACAGCCTATGTGCAACGCCATCGTTGATTGATATCAAGATAACGACATCGAGTAATTGCCCTCCAGGGGCTAAGCTTCTAATCGCCGAACAGCCTTGGAGACGTCGCTCATGCTCAATAAAAATCCTTACCCAAACGCTGAGACTCCCATCCATCCACCTTTGTCGACATGGGACGATCAAGACGCAGCAACCTCCATTGATGGTGAAGCGTTTACCGCCMCGCCCGAGCTGACCAACGCCGAACTGGTTCATCTGCGGGTCCGGGTCATTGCCCTGGAAAACCTGGTCATCGCGCTGCTGGCCGAAGGCTCGGAGCGTCAGCTTGCCATTGCCCGGGAAATGGCCGATTACATTTCTCCCAGACCCGGTTTTACCCAGCACCCCTTGACCGTTCACGCTGCTGCACAGATGAACCACAGCGTCGAACGCGCCCAACGATTTCGCCAGCGCGATGAGCCGTCGGTTTGATGATTAAAACTTGCCAGGCCTCATTATGGTTCGCAGTTGAGATTCCTGTACTCGGGTTCCAGCTCGTCAGTGCTCATGGCTTTGACCGGGCATCGCAGCGTCGGCACCGTAATGAGCGACTCCCAGACCGTCGTGCTACTTTACAGTCACGCCT
>NZ_JBFULH010000776.1:0-1726 GCF_056400445.1 Pseudomonas sp. P5_B2
ACATAGATGTTGGCTGTGAAATCGCATTCGCGAGCAAGCCCGCTCCCACATTTAATCTTCAGTGGCCTGATATTCAGCGATACACGCTGCTGATCCCCTGGCGTTCTTCAATGCACTCCGGTGCACCCATCTCGAATTCCCGGCAGATCAGCGGACGCTTTTCGTAGATCGTGCACATCATGCTGTTGCGATCCAGCGCTGCGCACCAGCCGTCGTCCAGACGCAGCATGACTTCGCCGCCCCAATCATCGGTATCGATAAAACGTTCGGGCACGCCTGTGTCGGTGATCAGCATCACTTCGAGCTGACAGCAGCACGCCGCGCAGGTCGAGCACGTGACGGCCGGTTCGGCGATTTGCGTGTGGGGAATGGTTTTCATGGCGCGCAGTGTAAGGCAGTGAACCGGTGCTGTGTGAAAGGCCTGACGGACGCTCAGTGCCGGGTATCTAGGGCGTGCCATCGGGCCATGAACTGAGTGCGGGAACAACTGCCGGTGAGGGCGATGTGCAGAGTAGATCCAGGATCGGCGGGTTGCTGCGCACCATGCGTTTGCCAATAGCCAGTTGCGCTGCGTTGGGCATTTTCGACAGCGGCCAAAGTGCCGCCATGAAAAGGCCTGGAAAGGCGATCTCCAATGGCCGGTTCTTGAGTTTTGCGAAGAGGTGCCGGGCCGCCTTACCCACCGGCCAACTGAGCGGTATGGGGAAGTCACTCTTTGCTGTCGGCGGTGTCTGGCCAAACCCAGGGCTGACCATGGTGACTTCAATGCCTTCCGGCGCCAGGTCGATGCGCAGCGATTCGAACATGTAACGCAGCCCGACCTTTGACGCGCCATAGGCTTCCGCACGTGGCAACGGCAAATACGTCACGGAACTGGCGATGCCCACCATGTGCGGTGCGGTGCCTTTGCGCAGCAGGGGTATCGCGGCCTCGATGCAATAGGCGCTGGCGAGCAGATTGGTGCGCACCACGTGTTCGACAATGGACGAATCAAATTGCTGAACGTCGACATACTCGCAGGTACCAGCGTTGAGAATCACCGTGTCCAGCGATCCCCAGTCTTGTGCAATTTGCTCGCCGATTTCGCGCACTTGCTGGCTGTTGGTCAGGTCTCCAGGCAAGACCAGCACTTGTCCTGGATAGCGTAGCGACAAGACTTTCAGCACCGCTGCCGAGCGTGAACTGACGGCCACGTGAGCGCCCGTTTTCAGTATTTCTTCGGCCAGCGCGGCGCCAATGCCGCTACTGGCGCCGGTCAACCAGTAGCGCCGTGGGGGAGAAAAACTCATCCCATTCTCCTTTTCAGTCAGGCAATCGCCCGACCCAATATGGGTAAATGTTGGTCATTCAGCGCCCTGGGATCGAAGTAATCCCGGTGACGATAAACCTTGTCGTGCTGGCAGGTTTTTGAACGCGGCCAGCGCCCGTTGTCGGGACGTGCTCAGATTGACGATTGGCGATGGATAGTCCGCAATACCGAACAGGCCGCCGATGTTGGCCGGGTTGTGTACGTCCTTTTTGTCGAGCCCGGCCAGTTCTGGCAGCCAATGCTTGATGAACACGCCTTCGGCGTCGAATTTTTCCGACTGGCTCAACGGATTGAAAATCCGGAACCAGGGCGCCGAATCGGTTCCGGTGGACGAACTCCACTGCCAGCCACCGTTGTTCGCCGCCAGATCGCCGTCGATCAAATGCCGCATGAAAAAGCGCTCGCCTTCACGCCAGT
>NZ_JBFULH010000777.1:0-1719 GCF_056400445.1 Pseudomonas sp. P5_B2
CCAGTCCGGGTTATCCCGGAACGGGCGTTCAACCTGCGCAATGACCTTGTAACTGCGACCCTCGATGGTGAAACGGTTGATTTCCGCCTCACCCAGCAAGGTCGCCAGTGTTCCTCCCAGGTCTTGCATGGACACACCCATCTGCGCGGCTTTGGCGCGGTCGATATCGACCACCACTTCCGGTTTGTCGAAGGCCAGGTCGACGTGAAGGAAAGCAAACTTGCCGGACTCCATTGCACGCTTTTTCACCCGGTCCATCACTTGCAGCAGCAACTCGTAATCCTTGGCCGTATTGATGACGAACTGGAACGGCAGCCCCTCGCCGGTACCGGGCAGGGAGGGCAGGTTGAAACCTAAAATCTTCAACCCCGGGATGCTTTTCAGTTTCGCCTGGACGTCGGGGAGTATCTGCATTTGAGTGCGCTCACGCTGGTTCCACGGCTTGAGCAAGAAGCCGCCAATCCCCGATTGCACGCCGTTGGATCCGTTGATCTGGAACGAAGAGTAATACTCGGGAAACGCCTTGAAGATCGAGATGAACTCATCGGTGTAGGTGCTCAGGTAGTCGAGGTTGGTTGGTTGCGGGGCGATGGCTATCATGAAAATGATGCCCTGATCTTCATCCGGCGCCAGTTCCGACTTGGTGAACTTGAGCAGCACCGGAATCAGGCACAGGACAATCACCGCGAACACCAGCACCACCGGCCGGGTATTGAGGGTGCCGTGGAGCATAAGTTGATAGCGGCGCTTGAGGCTTTCGAAAATCAGGTCCAGGCGATGGGCCAGGCCGCTGGGGTTTTCATCGTGGCGCAACAGCAGGGCGCACATCATCGGTGAGAGGGTCAGTGCAATGACCCCGGAGATCACCACCGCCCCGGCCAGCGTCAGGGCAAACTCTTTGAATAGCGCCCCCGTGAGCCCCGTCAGGAAGCCAATCGGCGCGTAGACCGCCGCCAGGGTGATGGTCATGGACACCACCGGCATGGCGATTTCCCGGGCRCCTTCGATGGCCGCGTCAWRMGGCGTCTTGCCTTCYYCRATGTGCCGGTGAATGTTTTCCACCACSACGATGGCATCGTCCACCACCAGGCCGATGGCCAAGACCATCGCCAGCAGCGTCAGCAGGTTGATCGAGTAGCCCATCATCTGCATGAAGAACATCACGCCGATCATCGACAACGGGATCGTRAYCACCGGGATKASCACCGAGCGAAAGGCGCCGAGGAACAGGAACACCACCACAATCACGATCAACACCGCCTCGAACAGGGTTTTCACCACTTCGTCGATCGAGGCCTGGATGAACARYGTGGCGTCGTAGGCAATTTCACCTTTGAGGTTGGGTGGCAACTGGGCATCCAGGTCCGGCATGATCTTGCGCACTTCCTTGATCACGTCCAGCGGGTTGGCGCCGGGCGTGGCCTTGATGCCGATGTACACCGAAGGCGAGCCGCCAAAGGAGCTGATGGTGTCGTAGTTTTCCGCGCCCATTTCCACCCGCGCCACATCACGCAACAGCACCCGACTGTCGCCCTCGACCTTCAGTGGGATCGCCGCAAAGGCCTCTGCGGATTTGAGCTCGGTGTTGGCATTGATGCTGGTCACCACGTACTCGCCTTTCACCTCGCCGGCGGCGGACAGGAAGTTATACCGGCGCACTGCATTGGTCACGTCGCTGGCACTCAAGCCGAAACCGGCGAGCTTCACCGGGTCCAGCCA
>NZ_JBFULH010000778.1:0-1705 GCF_056400445.1 Pseudomonas sp. P5_B2
CTCGAGCACGATGACGCCAACCGTGCGTTGATGGGTTCGAACATGCAGCGTCAAGCTGTACCAACCCTGCGCGCTGACAAGCCGCTGGTCGGTACCGGCATGGAGCGTAACGTAGCCCGTGACTCCGGCGTTTGCGTCGTGGCTCGTCGTGGCGGCGTGATCGACTCCGTTGATGCCAGCCGTATCGTGGTTCGTGTTGCTGATGATGAAGTTGAAACCGGTGAAGCTGGTGTCGACATCTACAATCTGACCAAGTACACCCGTTCCAACCAGAACACCTGCATCAACCAGCGTCCGCTGGTGCGTAAAGGTGATCGGGTTCAGCGCAGCGACATCATGGCTGACGGTCCGTCCACCGACATGGGTGAGCTGGCACTGGGTCAGAACATGCGCATCGCGTTCATGGCCTGGAACGGTTACAACTTCGAAGACTCCATCTGCCTGTCGGAACGAGTTGTTCAAGAAGATCGCTTCACCACGATCCACATTCAGGAACTGACCTGTGTGGCACGTGACACCAAGCTTGGGCCAGAGGAAATCACTGCAGACATCCCGAACGTGGGTGAAGCTGCACTGAACAAGCTGGACGAAGCCGGTATCGTTTACGTAGGTGCTGAAGTTGGCGCAGGCGACATTCTGGTGGGTAAGGTCACTCCGAAAGGCGAGACCCAACTGACTCCGGAAGAGAAGCTGTTGCGTGCCATCTTCGGCGAAAAAGCCAGCGACGTTAAAGACACCTCCCTGCGTGTGCCTACTGGCACCAAGGGTACCGTCATCGACGTACAGGTCTTCACCCGCGACGGCGTTGAGCGTGATGCTCGTGCACTGTCCATCGAGAAGACTCAACTCGACGAGATCCGCAAGGACCTGAACGAAGAGTTCCGTATCGTTGAAGGCGCAACTTTCGAACGTCTGCGTTCCGCTCTGGTCGGCCACAAAGCCGAAGGCGGCGCCGGTCTGAAGAAAGGTCAGGACATCACCGACGAAGTTCTCGACGGTCTTGAGCATGGTCAGTGGTTCAAGCTGCGCATGGCTGAAGATGCTCTGAACGAGCAACTCGAGAAGGCTCAGGCCTACATCGTTGATCGCCGCCGTCTGCTGGACGACAAGTTCGAAGACAAGAAGCGCAAACTGCAGCAGGGCGATGACCTGGCTCCAGGCGTGCTGAAAATCGTCAAGGTTTACCTGGCAATCCGTCGCCGCATCCAGCCGGGCGACAAGATGGCCGGYCGYCACGGTAACAAAGGTGTGGTCTCCGTGATCATGCCGGTTGAAGACATGCCGCACGATGCCAATGGCACCCCGGTCGACGTCGTCCTCAACCCGTTGGGCGTACCTTCGCGTATGAACGTTGGTCAGATCCTTGAAACCCACCTCGGCCTCGCGGCTAAAGGTCTGGGCGAGAAGATCAACCGGATGATCGAAGAACAGCGCAAAGTCGCTGAGCTTCGTAAATTCCTCGACGAGATCTACAACCAGATCGGCGGCCGTAACGAAGATCTGGATAGCTTCTCCGACCAGGAAATCCTGGATCTGGCGAAGAACCTGCGTGGCGGCGTTCCAATGGCCACTCCAGTGTTCGACGGCGCCAAGGAAAGCGAAATCAAGGCCATGCTGAAACTGGCAGACCTGCCAGAAAGCGGCCAGATGCAGCTGACCGACGGCCGTACCGGCAACAAGTTCGAGCGCCCGGTTACTGTTGGCT
>NZ_JBFULH010000779.1:0-1704 GCF_056400445.1 Pseudomonas sp. P5_B2
GAGATGAGCTTGAACGTGCTCGCCTACAATTTGAAACGGGTCATGAAAATCATGGGTGCTAATGGTTTGATGAAGGCGCTGTCGGCCTGAAAAGGTTCGTTCTGGACGATCTAGATAGCTGTAGAACCTTGCTGAAGGGCACCGATGCGATATTGATCAACTATGGTGCCTTAAGCGGACTCACTCAGCGAGCGGCCGTAGGCTCTTCGCGCCGACAAGGCCCTAATGTGCGTTTTTACACACTCTGGGCCAATTGCTGCCCTTCGCGACAGGCCGCTATCGGCCAGCCCGAGTCAGTTGAGCATCGACGACTTAAACAAGTCCTTGCGATTGATGGACTTGCCCGACAGCATGAATTCCCCCATCCCCTGGTAATGCAATGACTCTTCCTTGTCTGCGGAAGGGGCCACATGGGCTTTGACGACCTCGAAGATAAACAGGTTGTACCGATCGATCATGGAGTCGTCGTACAGCCGGCATTCAAAGGACGCGTAGCACTCTCTGATCAACGGTGCACTGACCTTCGTCGCCTTGCTCGGAGTCAGATCGAACTCAGTGAACTTATTGACCTCGCTCCCTGAACAGTTGCCGATACCCACTACCGTATCTATAAGTGATGCCGAAGGAATATTGATCACGCATTCCCCGCTTTGGCGCACAAGGTCGTGGGAGTAATTTCCAGAAGCAATGACGCACCCGACGAGCGAGGGAGAAAACTCCATGACCATGTGCCAACCCATGGTCATGATGTTCGTTTGTTGTTGCCATTTCGATGAAACCAGCACAATAGGGCCAGGCTCGAGAAAGTGTCTGATGTTCGAAACGGGAAAATCTTTCTTCGTAGCCGATCCTGGCATAACAACCTCCGAGTAGATTGGGAAGGCGGCAAAGCAGCTGGCCGGTTTATTGGCCGATTGCTGCCGCACTTGATTCCCGCATTCGATGGACGTCACGCAGCGGCGGCGAGCCAAAGATTCGGCTGTACTCCCGACTGAACTGCGACGAACTTTCGTAGCCCACCTGCAAGGCAGCAGTACCGGCGTCCAGGTTTTCATTGAGCATCAACCACCGGGCCTCCTGGAGACGCAGCTGCTTTTGGTATTGCAGAGGACTCATTCCGGTCAACGAGCGAAAGTGCTGCCGGAAGGTTGTCTGGCTCATATGTACGCTGTCTGCCAGGTCCTCGACTAGCAGCGCCTCGGTGTAATGCTGTTTCAACCAGGTGACGGCCTTGGCGACCTGATGCGCTTGTGTACCGGAAGCAATCAGGTGACGAAGCCTTGCACCCTGGGGACTTTTCAACACCCTGATGGCAATTTCTGAATGAATGAGAGGTGCCACGGATGCAATCATCTCTGGCTCATCCTGTAACGCGATTAGCCGGGTCACTGCGTCAACCAGCTGCTCGCTGGGGATCCCAATGGTGAGGGCAAGCTCGGGGGCAGATTTGCGATGGGGAAGGGATACCTGGGTAGCTAGCTGCATCACAGTGCGGCTATCCAGCGCGACCGAGATGCCCAGGTATGGGGTTTCCGGGCTTGCTTCTGTAACCTTGGAGACCACCGGCAGGTCCAGGGATGTCAGTAACACCTGACCCTGACCGTAGTCATATATTTCGTCGCCGATGACTACACGCTTTTGGCCTTGGGCGATAAGTGCCAGGCTCGGCTCATAGATGCAATGCACTGCCGCGGTGGGTTGCGA
>NZ_JBFULH010000780.1:0-1698 GCF_056400445.1 Pseudomonas sp. P5_B2
CGTCTCGTCATCATCAATCAAGTGACTCAACCCGCCCAACGCTTCACGGGCCTGGGTCCGGTCCATCAGTTTGGCCTGTGCTGCTGCTGGCAGGTCAGTGACGCGGATCACGCCTTTACTGGTCAGCACTTGGATCAAGTCGTCGAGTACCCGGATCATTTCCAGGTCACTCTGCTTGAGCTGTTTAAGGCTGGTTTCCACCACTTCGTTTGCATACCAGGCCTGGATTTCATGGCTGTCGGCCGGCAGTGTTTCCGTGGACTCGGCGTAGGCTGCGGCTTCCACGCGCACTAACTGGCCTTGCGCACCGCGTTGCACGTAGAACATTGAACATCCCTCAGAAATGACCAGCGTCTTGCTGTCAGCAGCATAGGCCAACCCAACGAAGCATGCCCCGATCCGAACAAGGCCACCGGCAAAGCGCTGGAAGACCGGGTCAGCTGGACAGGCACCTGGTGGAAATCGTGCCGCTGGACGACACCTTGCGGGTCGAGGCGAATGCACGAGGGGTAGTTCTCGGCTTGCTCGCGATGGCGGCCTCAAGGACAACTCACCTCAAAAGCCATATCGTTATTCACTATCGGTATTTAAATTTCAATTCTTATATCTATAAAGTCACTCTCCTGCGTACCCGCCGACCAATCGGCGCGCCGCACGACACGAACCAACACGGGACCTCCGTGAGTTTCTTGATCGACGCGTGCGCCTTTGAGCGCGCCGTGCGTGGGAGTGATTTTTTATGTCAGCCGTCTCTTTGTCTTCAGCGAATGCCTCTCAAGGCATCGCGCCTCAAACCTTCGACATCCGCCCGTTCAGCGGCGCCGTCGGCGCTGAAATCATCGGCCTCGACCTGTCTCGATCCATCAACGATCAGGACTTCGCCCGCATCCATCGCGCGCACCTGGATTATCACGTCGTGGTGTTTCGCGACCAGCGTATTACCCCTGAGCAGCAGATCGCCTTCAGCCGTAGATTCGGCGTGTTGCAGATCCATGTGCTCAAACAATTCCTGCTGGCCGGCCACCCGGAAATCCWCATCGTTTCCAACATCATCGAAAACGGCCAATCCATCGGCCTCGGTGACGCCGGCAAGTTCTGGCACTCCGACCTTTCCTATAAAGAGCTGCCCAGCCTTGGCTCGATGCTGCACGCCCAGGAGTTGCCGTCTGAAGGCGGCGACACCTTATTCGCCGACATGCACAAAGCTTGGGACAACCTGCCCGACGCGCTGCGCAAAGCGGTTGAAGGCCGATCCGCCGCGCATTCCTACACTGCGCGTTACAGCGAGACCAAATTCGARGGCAACTGGCGCCCGACCCTGACGCCGGAGCAGCTCGCTCAAGTCGCCGAAGTGGTTCATCCCATTGTGCGCACGCACCCGGAAAACGGGCGCAAGGCGTTGTTCGTCAGCGAAGGCTTTACCACGCGGATCGTCGGTTTGCCGGAAGACGAGAGCAAGCAACTGCTTGATGAGCTCTACGCCCATAGCGTGCTGCCGCAAAACATCTACCGCCATCAATGGCAGCCTCACGACCTGGTGTTCTGGGACAACCGCTCGCTGATCCACCTCGCCGCCGGATGCCCCAGCCATCTGCGCCGCAAGCTGTTTCGCACCACCATCCARGGCGACGCGCCTTTCTGATTTGTCGGAGAATTCCCATGTCAAAACGTCTTCCATTTGCACCGCTTGCCGCCGCC
>NZ_JBFULH010000781.1:0-1695 GCF_056400445.1 Pseudomonas sp. P5_B2
GCCGAACTGCGTGCGGTGCTTGAACAAGACGGTGTGACCCTGCGCGATTACAGCGAAGTGGCCGCTGCCTTGCGCGCCGTGCCGAGCGGCGCAAGCCTGCTGGTCGATCCGGCACGCGTCACCGCCGGTTTGCTGGACAACCTCGACAGTGGCGTAAAACTGGTCGAAGGACTGAACCCGACCACGCTGGCCAAGTCGCAGAAAAGCCTGGCCGATGCCGCGCACATTCGGCAGGCCATGGAGCAGGACGGTGCCGCCCTGTGTGAATTCTTCACGTGGCTGGACTCGGCCTTGGGCCGTGAGCGCATCACCGAACTGACCATCGACGAACACCTGACCGCCGCGCGTACCCGACGTCCTGGCTACGTGTCGCTGAGCTTCAACACCATTGCCGCGTTCAACGCCAATGGCGCGATGCCGCACTACCACGCGACCGAAGAAGAGCATGCGGTGATCGAGGGGGACGGTCTGTTGCTGATCGACTCCGGCGGTCAATACCTGGGTGGCACCACTGACATTACGCGGATGGTGCCGGTCGGTACGCCGACGGACGAACAGAAACGCGACTGTACACGCGTACTCAAAGGCGTGATCGCACTGTCCCGTGCGCAATTTCCTCGGGGGATTTTGTCGCCGTTGCTCGATGCCATCGCTCGCGCGCCGATCTGGGCTGAAGGCGTCGACTACGGTCATGGCACTGGTCATGGCGTTGGTTATTTCCTCAACGTTCACGAAGGCCCGCAGGTCATCGCCTATCAGGCCGCTGCTACTCCGCAGACGGCAATGCAACCAGGCATGATCACCTCCATCGAGCCGGGCACTTACCGGCCTGGGCGTTGGGGGGTGCGGATAGAGAACCTGGCGCTGAACCGTGAGGCGGGCACCAGCGAATTTGGTGAGTTCCTCAAGTTCGAAACGCTGACGCTGTGCCCGATCGACACCCGCTGTCTGGAACCGTCACTGCTGACGCAGGAAGAGAAACAGTGGTTCAACACCTACCACGCCGAAGTGCGCGAGCGCTTGAGTCCGCTGCTCGATGGCGCCGCACTTGAGTGGTTGAACACCCGTACTGCGGCTATTTGAGGGAATGGAGTTCAGGCGCTTGGTCAAGCGCCTGACTCATCCTGACTCACGTCGAGGCTCGGCTTAACTCAGGGCGTCAATAACGAAGTCCAGCCGATCCTGGCCAAAGTACATCTGGTTGCCGACAAACATGCTCGGTGCACCGAAGACACCGCGCTGTACGGCTTTCTCGGTATTGTCCTTGAGGGCGGCTTTCACCTCCTCGTCGGCGGTCAGGGCCAGTACTTCATTGGGGTCAAAACCGTTTTGTGTCAGCACTGCGGCCACTGTGGCCGGATCATCAAGGCTGCGGCCTTCAACCCAGAGGGCAGTGAACAGACAGTCGATAAACGCCAGGAAGCACTCGGGCTGACGTAACTGTATCCCGGTCACGGCGCGCATAAGCATCAGGGTGTTGATGGGGAAGTGCGGGTTGAATTTCAGTGGCACGCCATATCGTTTTGCATAGCGCTCAAGGTCTTGAAACATGTAACGGCCCTTGGCCGGAATGACCGCTGGAGAAGCGTTCCCGGTTGCTTTGAAAATGCCCCCCAACAGCATTGGCGTATAAATCAGTTGGCTGCCGGTTTGCTCACAGATTTTGGGCAGCTGGGTATAGGCCAGGTAGGTGGC
>NZ_JBFULH010000782.1:0-1685 GCF_056400445.1 Pseudomonas sp. P5_B2
TCCTGCCCGTACCGCCGCCTTCACTCGATCAACTCAAAAAATTGCTGTTAGAGGTCAACCGGGATAATCGCACAATCCATCATTACGGTATCGATTTTGAGGGGTTTCAGTTCCACAGTCAGGCGCTGGCAGTGCTGGCGCGTGAACGGAGCCTCAGCGACATCGACATCTTGTTCAACCCAGAGGACTGCACGGTGATTTATGCCGTGCATCCGGATGACGGCAGCCACATTCCGCTGCAGAACAAGACGGTGGGTATTCCCGAAGTATCCTTTGAGGTCGCCAAAACCCTCAAAAAAGCCTACGCGGGCCATTCCGCCACGATGTCCGGCCATGACTATCAGCGTGTATATGCTCAGATGCTGGCGAAGTTCACCGCTGATAGTCAGCGCCGCCCCAGCATCAAAGCCAACAACCAGGCATTGCGTGTGCGCGAGAAACAGGCGCAGAAGGCGGACATCGCCGCGCAGTTTGCACAGCACGCGCCGAAGCCGCGTCCTTTGCCTCCTACTCCTACCTTAGCCGATAGCGATGATGAGTTCCGTCCGGCGCCACGGAGGACGGTATGAGCACGATCGCCAACGAATTGGTGGGTCACGCTCGGTTTAACACCGTGCATGGTCATTTGGTGGAGGTCTTAACGCGGGCCAGAGCAGGTGATCCACAAATCCTTCCGATTGTCGGGCCGACACGGGTCGGTAAGACGTGTCTGTTGGACAATTTCAGGGCGATTAATTCGACGTCGGGGACGAGCCGCTCCCGCGAAATTATCAGTGTCGTCAGCCCCAAGCATTTGACCGGTCGGGCGCTGCCGGATGCATGCTTGACGAGTATCGATATGAATCCAGCGCTGTTCAATAATCATGTCGCTGCGACAGACGCCTTTATCAAGGCGGTCAACAAGCACGGCGCACGACTGATCATCTTTGATGAAACGCAGCACATGCTTGAGCGCGGTAGCAGCACCACCGTGCGCGCGGCAGCGGACTTTCTCAAAGGCCTCTTCGACCAAGCCCAGGCCAGTATCGTGCTGGCAGGATTGCCAAGTTTAATGGGCCTGTTTTACGCCAATGAACAACTGGCGGATCGCGCGCGCCGTCCAGTGGAGTACTTCCCGTATTACTGGCAAGGCAAGGATTACATCAGCTTTCGCAGCGCCTTGGGCAGTGCGCTCGATTACCTGGAGGACAGCGGCTGGGACACATTCGAATTCAACGACCGGGACTTTGCCCAACGCATGTACGTCGCGACGGCTGGCCGTTATGGCCTCATCAACAAGATTTTCATCGAGGTGCAGGCACTCGCTGGGACAGTGAAGATCGCACGTTATGAGGCCTTTGCCAGGGCTTTTGAGCAAGCCGTGATGAACCGCCTGATCGAATTCAATCCGTTCGATGTCGATCAGACGATCCAGACCGAGCACATGGCTTTGGTGTATGCCAAGGTCATGCAAGAAGCCGGTGTGAAGGTCTAGGAGCAATAGCATGTTGGCATTTATTCCCGAGACCGACTTCGCTGACGAAAGTCTCAACGGTTACTTACTGCGGCTCGCCGAAGAGAATTTTCTTGGATCAACCACTGCCCTGTTGCGCCCAATAGGGATCAGGCTCAAGGCCCAGTATTCGCCCCGGGAACTGCAGGCGATTGCCGAGTATCACGGTCTGGAACTGCAGCAACTGCAACGG
>NZ_JBFULH010000783.1:0-1683 GCF_056400445.1 Pseudomonas sp. P5_B2
GAGAAACACAGACTTTGCTGGAACACACGCCGTGGGAACAGCAAGGATCTGCGGTATCTGGTAGTCCAGGAGATGGTAGATGGTGTCGTCCGCTACGGTGTGATCTTCGTTGGATCCTCAGCCCTTCTGGCCAGGGTTCACTTCCACTTAAACTGCGTCAACTGAGGAGTTCCTATGATCACCAAACGTATTAGCCATGAGATGAAGAAGTTGACAGCGGGAATCACAATGGCGTCCATGCTCGGCGGCTGCGCTAGCGGTGGGGTGAACAACACCGATCCAGGCTTCAGTAACCCAGTTCACTGGTACACCCTGAGCTACAATGACGGTGAAACCACTGTAATGGACGTAGCAGTCGGGGCGGTCGTAGTGGTTGGCGTGATCGTCACTGCCGGGGCGTTGATCTCGGCACTTGATAACGGTGGCGACAACAACACCTACTATGCCCCCCCACCGCAGAACAACAGCTATGATAGCCAAGTGGCACGTGAGCTTTGCCGTCTTCGCTTGCAACAATCTAACACGATAGGGACATGCCGATGAACAGTCTGGAAGCCGCTGCAAAGGAACCAAGGATATACAGCAACGGGGATCCTGTGGAATAGGTCACCCATTAGCTTAATTGGTGAAATTTTTGAGTCAGGAGCGCTAACAGTAGGTTTTAGCAGGGCCGATGGCGGAATTGATTTTTTGGTGCCTATTAATTTGAGAGTGAGCAGTGCGACAATACAGCCAGCGGAACTTATAAGCGCACATTTTCTGACAATACAACTGACGACTTCATTGAGTGCATAGCCAGGCCGGCGTCAGAAGCGGTTAACGCTAAAAAGTAGGAGCGTAATTATTCTATTTTTTAATGTTTCCAAATTAACATTTTTTTGAATGACTAAACATGCAGAATTAACGCCAGCTGTAATTTATTCGGACATGAATTATAGGTAGGCAGCAGTTTACTAATCCATTAGCTACCTAGCCCTATCAAGCAAGGAAGGCGAAACACACCACCTGAGCATCGCGCCAGATGTAGACCCAGTATAAGTGCTTGTGTAGCAGCGAACTGGTATCTATAACGACTAGAAGCAGATTAAGGGCAGTCAGATCAGACTTGGTGTTGAAGTACATGACTCTGTGCTGGTGCCACAGAGTGATTTGCTTGAGAAGAAAGAATGAAGAAGATACTACTTGGTTTGCTGTTTGTCGGCGCTACAGTAAGCACTGGCGCATTGGCTGAAACTGTAAACGTGAAGTACCAAGGCCCAGTCGACTTGGAGCCATTCACCTGCACGGATACAGAAAGCTCTTTTGTTCACCGTATCTGCTATCAGCCCGAGCAGAGCTACTTAGTCGTGCTGCTAGGCCAGACCTATTACCACTACTGCCGCTTACCTTCGCAGGTGTTGAGTCAGTGGTTAAATGCATACTCAAAGGGCAACTTTTACAATGGATCGATTAAAGGAATTTTCGATTGTCGAATGGGTGGGATACCTAAGCATTCAAGACCTGCTAGTGAAAACCGGCCATGTATGCCTGCTGAAATTTATGTTGATGGAATAGGCGCTACAGGTCTTTCACAGATACCAGGAATTGCCAGAGATTCAACTTTCGGAAGAAGTAGAGAGCCTGCGCTTCTAAGCGAAAGCGCTGTTCGAAGTTGTCAGTGAGTATAATTGTAAAGTCTTTGGA
>NZ_JBFULH010000784.1:0-1681 GCF_056400445.1 Pseudomonas sp. P5_B2
CTGCTGTATCGCCGCTCAAGTAGTAACGCCCCACGAAGGCCTTGGTTGGCATGCCGAAGTAACCACTGAACCAATACTGCGGCGAGCGCTCGCGATCGACTGCCAACGCACCAGGCTGGCCGGGCGGCAACTCCTGATGCTGGTCATCAAGCACTACAATTCGGTGGCCAGGAATGGCGTAGCCAGCAGAGCCTTCACGCACAGTGTGGCTTAGGCCGTGATGGTTGCTAAGCACCATGCCTAGCTCGGTCTGCCCATAGTGGTCGTGGATGACTACACCTAAGTTCTCGGCAAACCAGCGGATAACTTGGGGATTGAGTGGCTCACCGGCGCTGCTAACCACGCGCAATCGATCTCGGATGCTATCTGCGAATTGCATACCCGAGGAGATAAGTAACCTGAAGGCCGTCGGCGAGCCGGCGAGGTTAGTGATTGCATATTTGTTGATTACCGAGCAGGTGCTTTCGACTGAAAACGGGCCATCGTAAAACAGTGTCGAGTGACCCAAAGCCAGTGGCGCGGTGACCGCATAATAAAGGCCATATGCCCAGCCTGGATCGGCGAGGTTCCAAAAGCGATCATCCTCTCGCAGCTCTACTGCATCGCGTATGTAACCTTTGAAAGCCAAAATGGCCCGCAATGGTACTTCCAGTGGCTTGGCTGGCCCGGTGGTACCGGAAGTGCACATGAGTAGGAACGGGGCTTCGCCGTCCTGAAGCAACGGCTCGCAGTCGTTGCTCTGGCGCTGCAGGGTACTCCAAAAATCATAATCGCCGATGCATTGTGGATCAGCGCCAACAGTGATTACGGTCGGGCAGCCGATAACGTCGTCTAGTTTGGATCGGTTGCGGGTGTCTGTGACAACCCATCGTGCGCTAGAACACTCCAGTCGTTGCTCGATCGCCTTAGGCCCGAACGCGGTGAACAGCGGTTGGTAGACTGCCCCTACTCTCCAAGTTCCGAGGATAGTGATCAGGAGCTCGACAGTTCGCGGCAAAAGCCCAGCGACTCGGTCACCCGGCCGGACGCCCTGCTCACGGAGGAAATTGCCAAATCGGGCGGCCTGATCCTGTAGTTCGCGGAAGGTATACTGCGAGGCGCCGCCGTCCTGCGCTTCGCAGTACAAGGCTATATCCTGGCCAGCAGCATGTCGGTCACAGCACTCCACGCAGGCGTTAAGGCCGTCCAGACTACCGTGCAGTTCTTGCTCGGCGGTTTGCAGGTAATTGAACTGGCTTGCGGCGGTGTGATAGTCGTGCATCCTGACATCCTATAACTGTTATTAGTGTTATTGAGCGGTGATAATAGTTCCGGTTTCTGCGGGCGACTATGTTCTGAACACTCAATGTTTCTGACTGGATTGGCCAAGACGTTAAATGCGGATAATGCCTGACACAGCCGTGTAGCTTGATTACGCTCAAGCGCATTCGTTTCGTTGGGATGATATTGCACACCATCGCCGTAACTCTGGCATTGAGATATGCTTTAAGATTGTTGGATAGCTAACTAAACAAATCGTTTGCGCTGTTTGATGCTGAAGGATATTTGTGGCGAAGATTGCTTCATCACCTAGGTATCCCACATGGCTACTGTCACTTTGAATGCTAAAGACCAAATCACTGTTGGTGCTGACGCCGAATTGACCCAGTGGCCGAGATGTCACTGACCCAGTCTTATTCCT
>NZ_JBFULH010000785.1:0-1678 GCF_056400445.1 Pseudomonas sp. P5_B2
GTTATCTGCCGGGCAAGTTGCGCGAACTGCTGAAAATGATTTGCGCCGCCGACTCGCTGCACATCGACAACCTTGGCGAGTGGCTGAGCGACGAAGACGGTCGCGGTCTGCTGTGCGAACTGATCAAGCAAGGAAGCCTGGGGTTTGCAGATGAATAAAATTCACGTAGGTGCCGCAGACTGGCAAAAGGATAACGCCGAGATCCGGCGCATTCGTGAGACGGTGTTCATCGCCGAGCAATCCGTTCCGCCCGAGCTGGAATGGGATGCCGATGACGCCACTGCGGTGCATTTCCTGGCCTTCGAAGGCGACTTCCCGATCGGCACCGCTCGCTTGTTGCCAGACGGCCACATTGGCCGGGTATCGGTACTCAAGGACTGGCGCGGCCTGAAGGTCGGCGATGCACTGATGCAAGCGTTGATTGGTGAAGCCGAGAAACGCGGGCTGAAGCAGCAAATGCTCAGCGCACAGGTGCAAGCCACCGCGTTCTATGAGCGCTTGGGCTTTCACATTGTCAGTGAGGAATTCCTGGAAGCAGGGATACCGCATGTGGACATGGTGCGTCACTCGGTCTGAGTGCCCGCCACTGATCGTTCCCACGCTCCGCGTGGTATGCCTCCCGGGACGCTCCGCGTCCCATTGCGGCAAGTGACGCAGAGCGTCACAGGCTGCATTCCCACGCAAAGCGTGGGAACGATCACAAAACGCCCCGCCATTTCTGATGCCGGGGCGTTTTGCTGTCTACGATTCAACTTGCGCCACGCCGAGCCGACAAACTGGCACTATCGAGGCATTAGAAGTCGGAGATAACGGATATGTCCCTACGCACCCTGCTCACCACCCTCCTGCTGACCTGCAGCTTTTCAGTCGTGGCCGCCACCGAAATCGTGCCCCTGAACTTCCGCACCAGCGCCGATATGCTGCCTGTGGCGCAGGATTTCATTGGCAACGAAGGCCAGGTCAGCGCTTATGGCAATCAACTGATCGTTAACGCGGATCAGCGCAAGATCGACGAACTTAAAGCCCTGATCAGCCAACTCGATGTCGCCGCGAAGCGCCTGTTGATCACCGTCGACACCAGTGACAACAACTACCAAGGCTCCAAGTCGAACCAGACCCGAATCATCCATCGCAGCACCGTCAGCCGTGATGGCGGCGTCCAGCAGGTCCAGGCCAGCGAAGGCACACCCGCACTGATTCAGGTCGGCCAGAGCGTCCCCGTTACGAGCGCGCAGACCGATTCGTACGGTGATTTACGCAGCCAGACTGAATACCGCAACGTCACTCAAGGCTTCTACGTCACCGCCAGCGTCACCGGTGAAATCGTTCACTTGGCTATCAGCACCAACCGTGACCGCATAAGCCAGGAACGTCCCGATGTAGTGAATGTGCAAAGTACCGACACAACTGTCACAGGTCGCCTCGGCGAATGGATTACGCTGGCCGGCGTCAACCACCAGAACCTGACCGACAAACGCGCCCAAACCCGCAGCTACGCTACTCAGGGCCGGGATGACATGACCCTGCGGGTGAAAGTCGATACTTTGGACTAAAGCACCGGAAACTGACTGATTAGTCGTATTAGACTAAAGATGTAGTGCTCGAAAAAAAGCACTACAAAACGTTTGACGATCGAAAAAAGCAAAGGCATTATGGCCTCGCTCCCGCTAATCAGGGG
>NZ_JBFULH010000786.1:0-1677 GCF_056400445.1 Pseudomonas sp. P5_B2
ATGCAGGCATCCTGTGTGCCCCAACCGCATTCGGCAAAACCGTGGCCGCTGCCGCGCTGATTGCACGCCGGGGCGTTAACACGCTGGTGCTCGTCCATCGAACTGACCTGCTTCGACAATGGCAGGAGCGTTTGCAGATGTTTCTTGGCCTCGGCAAAGGTCTCGTCGGCACTATCGGCGGTGGTAAGGCCAAGCCGACTGGGGTGATCGATATAGCCGTGATGCAGTCGTTGTCACGGCAAGGAGAGGTGAGCGATCAGGTGAAAAATTATGGGCAGGTCATTGTTGATGAATGCCATCACCTGTCGGCATTTTCGTTTGAAGCGATCCTTAAAAGTGTTCGGGCAAAATACGTGCTTGGCCTGACAGCCACACCGGTACGCCGTGATGGACAGCACCCCATCATATTTATGCAGTGTGGGCCGATTCGACATACGGCAAGCAGGTCAACAAGTGCCCCGAGTGATTTGATGGTGGAAACTCGACTGTTGCCAGGCCAGATCAATGTGCCCGAGGGCGCGGGTATTCAGGAAGTATTCCGGCATCTGGCTGACAATATTGRGCGTACCCAGCGGGTCACGTTCGAAGTGGAAAAAGCCTTTAACGAAGGGCGTAAGGTGCTGGTGTTGACGGAACGAACTGATCACTTGAGCGCCATTGAAGCGGCACTGGTTGGTCGTGTGCAGAACCTGTTTACGTTGCACGGGCGAATGTCGAAAAAGCAGCGTTTGGCGCTAACGGATGAGTTGGCTGCTCTGTCTCCAGATGCCCCTCGGGTACTCTTGGCCACCGGTAAGCTGGTCGGGGAAGGCTTTGACCACCCTCCTTTGGATACCTTGGTGCTGGCGATGCCCATTTCTTGGAAGGGCACACTTCAGCAGTATGCTGGGCGTTTGCATCGGGAGCATGCGAGCAAAGCAGACGTGCGCATAATCGACTTCATCGATGCAGGGCATCCAGCGCTGATGCGAATGTGGGATAAGCGCCAAAGTGGGTACCGAGCGATGGGTTACCGACTTGAAGATACCTCCAGCTCAATGGAGCTGTTTCGAGATTGAGCGATGAGTTCATGGCCTTCAAACGGGACTGCTCAAATCCTGAGCGTTCGACTCAATCGATCTATTTTGTCGGTTCGGCAGCGGGATCCGGTAGAGCAGTTTCTAGTTCGTCACTTCCCCAAGGTAGTTCAGTCAGCTCGGCGATGGATTGGAATTCTTTTAGGTATTCAGGTTGGTGCTTGGCCAGCCACCGGACAACTGCAGCGTTGGCGAGAAGCTCGGTTAGATAGCCTTTGATGACCGTGAGATGAAGTACATCTGGCCCGTAGTCCTCCTCGACTGTTTTGATCTGCATTTGCAAGGCGGCAAGCTCACGCTCTAGGCGAGCGATTGATTCCGCTGAAATTTGCTGATCTGGAAGGGACTTTCTTGGTACTGCTAGTTGGTCTGATGGCGTGGCAGCCAAAAGGGCTTTAGCAAGCAGGACTGAGAAATTTTTGTTTCCAATCATCAACTCCGCCGCTTCAATTTGTCTCAGTGGTTTCATCTGCCTTAGAAGATTGAATACGTTTGCTGGGCAGTCGGTGTCACCCAGAAGCATTATGGCTTCCGCACAAATGCCATTAAGCAGACGAAACTTCTGCTTGATTGTCTGTGGTGATAACCCAAGGGCTTTACC
>NZ_JBFULH010000787.1:0-1672 GCF_056400445.1 Pseudomonas sp. P5_B2
CGTCGTCTGGATAACGAACGCATGGGCCAGGTCGCGAGCAAACTGGCGGGTGACAAAATCAGCGAAAAAATCGATGAGAAGCTCGGCGACAAGGTCAGTCCTGAATTGAAAGACGCATTGAAGGGGCTGTTCAAGCGATGAGAGCCGAGCAGTTTTCATCGGCGGTGCTGGACTGGTATGACCGCCACGGCCGCCACGATTTGCCTTGGCAACAGGGCATCACCCCGTATCGGGTGTGGGTCTCGGAAATAATGTTGCAGCAAACCCAGGTCAGCACCGTGCTCAATTACTTCGACCGTTTCATGGCCTCGTTGCCAACGGTCGAAGCCCTGGCCGCCGCGCCGGAAGACGAAGTACTGCACCTGTGGACCGGCCTGGGTTATTACACCCGGGCGCGCAATCTGCAGAAGACTGCGAAAATTGTCGTCGCTGAATACGGCGGCGAGTTTCCCCGGGATGTTGAAAAGCTGGTTGATCTGCCAGGCATCGGGCTATCCACGGCCGGCGCCATCGCCAGCCTGAGCATGGGCCTGCGGGCGCCGATCCTCGACGGCAACGTCAAACGCGTCCTGTCGCGCTTTACCGCGCAAGAGGGTTACCCGGGGGAGCCGAAGGTCGCCAAACAGCTCTGGGCCAACGCTGAGCGCTTTACACCGCATGATCGGGTCAACGCCTACACCCAGGCGATGATGGATCTGGGCGCCACGCTGTGTACCCGCAGCAAGCCGAGTTGCCTGCTCTGCCCGCTGCAACAGGGTTGCGAAGCGCACATGCTCGGCCTGGAAACCCGTTACCCCATCCCCAAACCGCGTAAAACCGTGCCACAGAAGCGCACGCTGATGCCCATGCTCGCCAACGGCGAAGGTGCGATTCTGCTTTACCGTCGCCCTTCCACGGGCCTGTGGGGCGGTCTCTGGAGTTTGCCGGAGCTCGATGACCTCGACGACCTGCAACACCTGGCCTCGCAACACTCACTGGAACTGGGCAGCCAACAAGCGCTGGCGAGCCTGGTGCACACCTTCAGTCACTTTCAATTGTCCATCGAACCCTGGCTGGTCCGGGTCCAGGAGTCTGGCCATCACGTGGCCGAGGCCGACTGGCTCTGGTATAACCTCGCCACCCCGCCGCGCCTGGGCCTTGCCGCCCCGGTCAAAACCTTGCTCGAACGCGCGGCCGCCGTATTGAACGCAGGAGAGTCGTCATGACCCGCACCATCATGTGCCGCAAGTACAAAGAAGAATTGCCCGCCCTCGAACGCGCCCCCTTCCCGGGCGCAAAAGGCCAGGACATTTTTGACCACGTCTCGGCCAAGGCCTGGGCCGACTGGCAAAAACACCAGACCCTGCTGATCAACGAAAAACGCCTGAACATGATGAACGCCGAAGATCGCAAATATCTTCAGGGCGAGATGGACAAGTACTTCTCCGGCGAGGATTACGCCAAGGCTGACGGCTACGTTCCGCCAGCGGAATAATCCCGATTTCTCGGGGGTCGGATCGTAAGCGACGGTAATAATTAAAATTTTTTTCAAAACTTTCTTGACGACCCCCTGAAAAACCAGTTTAATGCGCCCCGTTGCCCAGATAGCTCAGTCGGTAGAGCAGGGGATTGAAAATCCCCGTGTCGGCGGTTCGATTCCGTCTCTGGGCACCAAATACCGAAAACCCTGAAT
>NZ_JBFULH010000788.1:0-1664 GCF_056400445.1 Pseudomonas sp. P5_B2
ATCACCGACCGTTGCTTCTGCCAACTGAATGCAGTAAGGCATGACGTACACACATCATCCCTGAAAAACCATGTTCCCTGCTCCGCTGAATGCTGAAAAACGATGAAAAGTGCTGAAAACCTCTGAGTAGCGCCTTCTTAGGGCTGGAAAATGCCTGTTAACTGACCATTCCCCGATCATTGCATCCGCGTTTTTTGAGCGAAACTGGGTTCTTCCGGCGCGTCAAAGTCACGAGCTCTCGTCAAGTTGAGCCTCACATTGAGATGTTGCCAGGCAAGTGGACTGTGGGCTGGCCGGGAATCTGAAAGCCCGCCCAAACCTGATGAAAAGCAGCCATTTGATGGACATCCCAACCGACCAAGCGATGGACTAGAGGTGTGACGGACTACACCCAGTCAATAGACTGTCGGAAGAAACCACACAACAGCATCCGCATCCGGCGGGATGTAGGAGGGAAATACAGGTTTACACGCCACCTTACCATCTAGTTAATTCAGTGAAAAGCCAGCAATCGAATCCCGCCCGCCTGACACCTGGTGACTACGATTGTAATGTCGATGTTTTGCACACCACGATCTCACCGCCGGACATATCGAACGCGTGTCCGTACGACAGCTATAGTTAATGGCCTTGGGGAATTGCGCGAAAACCGATTACACAGGTGTTGCCATGAACAAAGCCAATCTGACGCTGATTTTCACTGTTTGCCTGGTTGTTGCAAGCACCGCCCATGCAGATGACAACCTGACTCCTACCACCGATTACAGCAGTGAGTTCCAGTATTACGGAGCCGACCAACCCTTCGCCCACCCCGCTCCACCTTCCATGAGCACGATACCGCCAGGTTCGTATATCCCGACCTCGCCCCAGGAATTCATACCGATTTCAAGCGAGCACGTGTTCTACGATTCACAATTGCCGACGCTCGCCGATGCCTCCGTTCGGGTGTTCATTCGCACTTACGATGCCGTGCATGGCGTGTACGTGAACGAAGAAGTTGCCGACCCAAGTTGCACACTCGAATGTCTAAGTCGTCAGGGCCCGATGTTGCAATAAGCCTACCACTGGCGTTTATCCGGGCGTGCCAGGCCAAGTTTCTCGATACGGTAGCGCAACATGTCGCGACTCAGGCCTAACAGCCGAGCAGACTTGGTGACGTTCCAGTCGGTCTTGTCGAGCATCTTGCGCACCATGTCGCGCTCGACTTCGGGCAGGTTCATCGACTCGGTGCCGTTGTAGAGCGGGCGCGGCTCGTGGTGTTGTGGCTCATGTTGATACATGGGCGGATCATCCACCAGGCTCAGGCAAACGTTAAGCTGGTGTGCAGCGATAGTATCGCTCTGGGCCAGCAGCACCGTTTGCTCAAGCATGTTGCGCAACTCGCGCACATTGCCCGGCCAACTGTAGCTGAGCAACAGTTCTTCAGCCTGATCGCTGAAATGCAGGTTCGGCTTGCCATAGCGTTTGCCGTGGCTCGCCAGGAAGTGCCGGGCCAATAGCAGAATGTCTTCGCCACGGGCGTACAGGCGCGGCACCTTGATGGAAATAATCCGCAGACGAAAGAACAGGTCACGGCGAAACTTGCCTTGCTGGACCATTTGTTCAAGGTTGCAGTTAGTGGCGCTGATTACGCGCAGATCGACTTTGCGTTCCTTGACCGAACC
>NZ_JBFULH010000789.1:0-1660 GCF_056400445.1 Pseudomonas sp. P5_B2
CAGCCATACAAGTCGGCTTCCATCGGCTGGCACAGCGACGACACACCACCAAACGCATCGATTTCCCAACCTGGGTCGGTGGTCGAGGCACAGCCCGCAACGGAGCTCATCGCCACCACTTCTTCGATACGGTTTTCGGCCGCGGCCGCGTCCATTTTCAGCGCTTTATTATTGATTGCCTTGAGATGTTTCATATCAGTGAGCCTTGCGCGGAGTGATGTAGCTGCTGATAAACGCAGGGTTATTGGCCATGATCCGGGTGTAGACCTCGATGCCGAAGTCGACCCAGTCACGCATCAGTTCGCAGTAGTGATAAGTCGGGTGGGTCGGGTCGCCATAGCGGGCGTAGCTTTCGTGGTAGCAGCCGCCGGAGCACAGGTTGCGGATCTGGCAGTCCTCGCAACCGGTGTTGGTACGGTCGAGGCGCTGGGACAGGAAGTCGTTCAACTCGACCTGTTTGACGCCGCTGTGCACGTTGCCGAAAGTCGGCAGCGACGAACCGGTAAAACGGTGGCACAGGTTCAGTTCGCCCTTGTGATCCACCGCCAGCATCTTCAGGCCCGCGCCGCACGGCAGGGCTTTTTTGTGGCCTTCGTGGATGTCGGTGATCAACTGATGCAGGTTGGAAAAACCGATGTTGCGGTGTTCCAGTGCCGCTTCCAGATAACGCCGACCGAGTTTCTTCATGTTGGCGAAGACTTCGACCAGTTCGTCGCTGCTCAGGTTGAAGCTGCTGATGTCGCCGGAGGTCACCGGGGCAAACCCGACTTCGGCAAAGCCCAGTTCGTTGAACAGGTGGTCCCAGATGGTTTCGACGTCGGTGACGCCGGTGGTCAAGGTCACCCGCGCGCCGACTGGACGGCTGTTGTAGCGTGATAGCAGCATCTCGGCCTTGCGCCGTACCACGTCGTACGTGCCCTGCCCACCCACGGTGATACGGTTGCGGTCGTGCACGGTTTTTGGCCCGTCGATACTCACCGACAAACCGAAACGGTGGGCATTGAGGTAGTCCACGGTGTCTTCGGTGAGCAGCGTGGCGTTGGTAGTCATCACGAATTCGACGAACTTGCCGGCCTCGGCAAACCGCTTTTCACAATAGTCGACCATGTACTCGATCAGCTTGCGATTGCTCAGCGGTTCTCCACCAAAAAACACAACCGTAAAACGCTCTTCGTCCGGGGATTCGCGCAGCAGCATTTCGACCGAGGCGACAGCGGTTTCGACGTCCATTTTCTTGCCCGCCGATGGCTTGTCGAGGTCTTCCTTGTAGCAGTAGGTGCAGCTCAGATTGCAGCCGGTGTTGACGTTGAGCACCACCGTGTTGATCGCCGTGCGTTCGACGCGCTTGGTGCCGATGTCCGGGGTCAGCGGCGAACCGTCGCTGACCAGTTCCAGCGAAATCAATTCACGCAGGGTCTCGGTGATTTCTTCACCGTTGAAACGCGCCGCCAGGCGCTGGATCAAGTCGTCCGACGAACAGCCGGGACCGCGCAAGGTATCGATGATGGTGCCGGTCAGCTCATCGCTGGCGAACAGCGAACTGCTGGGGATGTGAAAGAGCATGCGGTCGGCGTCGACATGCACTTCGTGCAGGTTCCGTTCAACCAGATTCAAAATAGCGCCCATTGCAACCTCCTGTGCAAACCCCGTTGTACGGGGC
>NZ_JBFULH010000790.1:0-1658 GCF_056400445.1 Pseudomonas sp. P5_B2
CTTCTATGTCACCCCTTGCCTGGACATGCGCGACCTCAGCGAAGTAGCGATCGGAGCGGGTAATGGGGTCGGCGCAGGCACGCAGGCGTAAGGTTTCGATTTCGGAGCCGGTGATGGTGGTGTTGTCCGAAGGGACGGGCACCCATGTTTGTCCGCCATCGCTCGTTTTGACAGACCCAGGTGTAGGCACCCTATACAACAATGAAAAAGGCTCATCTTGCGCTGGGCCTATCTCGTTTATAGGGCTTCTCCCCTGAGTTTTCCCCGTTCGTTCCCCGTTTCGTGCTCGCCCTCCCTCTTCCGGTCTCTTTCGCCCCGCACGTTGAGAGGAGGTTATATGGGTGCGGAATCGACGCTCTCAATTCTGGTACCGCGCATCTACAAACCTCACCGAAACGATAAGCGGTCACTGTCGGAAATCAGCGAGGCGGCATAATGGCAGCAGTGCTTATGCACAATCTGCTACTTCACTCCGCCGTTGCGAGCCCCTTTTGTAATGAACACCGAACGACATTACTCGATCATTTTGGAGCACAGCGCCGAGGTGCTGCTTGAGCATGCCTCCATGGCGCAGATAGAGGCATTTTGGGACGCCAACGATACTCGCTACTTCGGGTTGCGTATGGAGGACGAGCACAGCGCGCACGCACGGGWGATTGTTACGGACGAAGTCCCCGACGAGGAAGACGTGGAGCTTTCTTGTCTGTAGAAAAAAGGGCGCGGATTTAGTTTTCCATCTGTTGCCGACACCACCATACAAAACAAAGCCCTCGTAGAAATACGAGGGCTTTGTTTTTTCTGGCGTTTGTACACACGCCTTAGTGACCAGCGCTCTGCCCACCATCCACATGCAGAATCTCCCCGGTAACAAAGTTGGCGCTGTCCAGGTAAACAACCGCCTGAGCAATATCACTGATCTCCCCCATGCGCCCAACCGGGTGCAGATTTCCCAGCGCTTCATGCGTTTCTTCACCATGCATCGGCGTCTTGATGATGCCTGGGGAAACCGCATTCACCCGGATTCCGCGCTTGGCGTACTCAATTGCCAGGGACTTGGTCGCCGCGTTCAAACCACCTTTGGTCAGTGAAGCCAGTACCGACGGCACACCATCAATCGCATGGTCCACCAGGCTAGTGGTGATGTTGAYGACGTGGCCTTTGCCTTGTTTTTCCATCTCGGTGATCGCGAGTTGGGTGATGTAGAAGAATCCATTGAGGTTCACCGACAGCACATTGGCGTAGTCTTCAGCGGTGTACTCGGTGAACGGTTTGGCAATGAAGATCCCGGCGTTGTTAACCAAAGTATCGATACGGCCAAAACGTGCAATGGTTTCACGGATGACATGCTGCGCGACCTCCGGATCGCCGATGTCGCCCGCCACGGTGAGGATGTCCGGGTCGGTGGAAGGTTTAATCGAACGCGACGTGGCGACAACTTTGTAATCCAGATCACGGAAAGCTTTGACCATGCCTGCACCGAGGCCTTGGGATGCACCAGTAATCACGATGACTTTTTTCGAATTGCTCATGATGAACCTCTGCTAATAAAAGATGATTTTAAAAAGTAACTAATCAGGCTTCGGCGGGGGCCATGGCCATTTGTCTCAACATTTGTTCGTAGAACTCGACCGACTGCGATCCGGACACCAGGTGACGAC
>NZ_JBFULH010000791.1:0-1650 GCF_056400445.1 Pseudomonas sp. P5_B2
ATCGAACGCCGTCCTGCAATTGTCATTGGGGCATTGGAAGTGTTCTTTGGCGGAGTCGAACTCCATGGTTTCATCGAAATTCAAATCGCGCACGTCATAGATCGACAGCTTGTCGTCGAGGCTTAGGCAGTAGGCGAGGTCGAATTTCATGACGGGCTCGGGTCCTTGAGTGGGGAACGGTATTAATAGCGGGAGCCGGGGCGGGTTGCACTGACTGTTTTCAACACACCACGAAATCTGCGGCAACACACCAAATCTTGTAGGAGTGAGCCTGCTCGCGATGACGCCAGTGAATACGCCACTTAAACAAAATCCGCTACTTGAAACTCAAGCAGCGGATTTTCTTTACGGCAATGAATGATCAGAAGCCGCGCAACACCCGCGACGCCTTCCGCCACCAGGACCCGCGCTGATTGAAAGGATCATCCGTCAACACACAAGGCATGTCCCTCAACCGAATCCACGGCTCATCCTGCCAGTGCAACATGCAAAGCGACATCTTCGGCCAGTCCAGAACACTCAACGTTGGACGTTCAACTGACTTCGATGGACGGGCATCACGCAGCGCCGGAATCACTTGGTGCGTCAGCCATTCGCGCAGCAACCGATACTCCGGACAATAGTGATAAACCAGCAGCGCGTAGACGCCAGACTCGCTGATCATCAGACGTTCTTCTGCTGTACCGTGGGCATCCACCAGCATCATCTGTCGCTGGTCTGCGTCGAGCTTGCGTGACATGCGTTCGTCGAGGAATTTTCCCATCAGCCGCCCGAGGTCATGAGCGCAGAACCAGGCCTGGTTCTCCACCAGAAGCGCGTGAAGGTAGATGTCGTGACGAGTGAAAAGGGTTGAAGCGAGCGGTTCAGACATGGCGAACCTCCTGAAACGGAAGCACGCGATTGGACATATGGGGACGGCGATTCACCTTCATCATGAAGGTTGGATAGTCAGGCATTTCCTTTACCTCTGGCTGCTTTCTTAGGGCATTCGTTATGGGTGTCGGGAGCTAAGAAACCCACCAGAGACGGGCCGGACATATTCCCCTTTCGGGTCTTGTATTCGCCCACTCCCGACATAACGAGGATTTTCTCGCAGRCGTAAGGAAACCGCAGACGAAAAAAAGCCGCATGACTATCGGGTGCGGAGTGACACATGCGAATCAGATGTCGAGTGGAGGAAGAGACTTAACGATCTTCATCGTTTCAAGGCTGACGGTGACCACGCGTTGGAACAGTTCCAGTGGGTACTTGGGGTTGTTCATGGTTTCGATGGCCCAGTCGTTGGCGTCGTTGACGATGCCGCTGGCTTTGTCGGTGCGGACAGCTTGGCGCTCCATTACCCAATCAAGTGCGGCCTTGCTGTTGACCACGTAGTCCCAGGCCGCCTCGGGGATGCCCTTGAGGGTGATGCGGTGGTTGTAGATGACGGCGGTTTTGTCACCCTTCTTGGCCAGCTTCATCTTCTCCACACGGTAATCAGCATTGGTCAGCGTACCCTTGGCCTCGATAGTCAGCGGGTACGGCTCGACGGTTTCGTAGTTCAGGTGAAGGTCAGCCAGGGCACGGCCTGCCCTGCTGAAGGCCCAGAAATCGGCGGCCTTCTTCACTGCCGGAATGCGTGGTAGCTCCTTGCTTAGGTTATCGGCATAG
>NZ_JBFULH010000792.1:0-1648 GCF_056400445.1 Pseudomonas sp. P5_B2
TCCCATCATGGTGTGGCGCGGTTATCGAGACATCAAGCAATCTGCCGAAGATCTTCAGGCACATAAGTGGGGGGGAGCCATCCGGGAATTCATTGATGGCATTGCTCAACTCGCGTCATTGCGCCAATCGCTGGCGAATCATACGCAGTTGTCTTCGACGCCGGATGTGGCGATACCCAAGGCCCCCGCCACCCGATTCAAATGGCATGACGTCGATATTACCGCCCCTGAACGCACGCAGTTGGCGCGCCATGAAAGTGTCGATGTCGATCTGGGTTCGCTGACATTGGACTCGACGCTTGGGCACTACACCCATCCGAAAACCACGAAACACTACGCAGCGGTCGAAGGAAAAGTCTATCCGGTGGTCAAGCACGGAGCTCGCTGGCGTATCGCCGACACAAAAAGTCGTGGCTCTTTCCTGCGCCAAACCGAATCAAGACAATGGGTTCTGGATTGGGATGCCCCGGAACCCCGCTTCGGTCTTATCAACCGACTGGATACTGCGTTCGCCGTTTGGGGCGGAATGAACATCGACGCCAGTGGAATGCCGGCGATTCGTCGGCTTTTCCCGCACCGAGCCCGTCAGATCGACGAAGCGCTGGACCAGGCCACCACCTATGCCTGGAATAGCTTCCGAAACCTGCAATTACTGAAGACCTCCGACGACAAAACAACCCCGGTACACGAACTCTTCACTGACTTTTTGGGTGTATCGCAAGTACTGCCCGCGCATGTGGAACAGCTTGAAAAAGTCGTCAGTGAAATTTTTGCAGCCTTGCTGGACCCAACGCTCAGAAAGCCGAACTCCGATCGTTTTGTGGTCGGCAGGTTGATCTTAGGCGCGGAAAATACATTCGCCTTCATCGTTCCAACGGACTTGAAGCGAAAAATTCACTTGGCAGAGAAATTTTTCACGCCCAGGTTCAACCACTACCGTCAGTACCTTAGCGACGCGCAATTCCCTATCAACGCCCATAGCCGAGCAATGACGCTTATCCATGAGCTTTCACACATCGTGTGTAACACCGAAGACATTACCTACCTCGACGCCAGCCGCCCATTCGCTGACCTGATTGAAACATCCAACCCTATTGCTAAAGCCCTCAACGACGAGTTGACCAAGACTCAAAGCACCGCACTGTCTATAAGGACGCCCTATACCCAACTGTTCATGGTTGAGGACCCAAACACCGGCGAGTGGGAAGATCTGGGTGATACATCCAATGAGGATACTGATCGGATGAAAGAGCATGTTTTGACGCTGACCGGCGCAGAAAACCTGAGCGGGGCTCGCCACACCTTCAAGAAAGACCCTTTGATCAGGCTGAAAGTGCAGCTTGGGAACGCCGACACCGTTTCCTGGCTGATCGGTCATCTGGGGCGACAACTGCACGTCAGTACCCCCTGACCGTAAAAATATCGCCCAATTGATGGTTAATTGCCATGACGGCAGTTCTCGCAGGCTTCCCTGCAAGGTTAGAATGCCGGAAATCAGGATGAGTCAATGACCGACAACTCTCTATCGCCAGCCGAATATGACGCGATCACCGATGCCGCAGCGCATTGGTGTATGCGTTTGCATGCTGTCGACTGCACCGCCGAAGAACAGGTCGCCTTTGAACAATGGCGCGACGCTCATCCGCTG
>NZ_JBFULH010000793.1:0-1643 GCF_056400445.1 Pseudomonas sp. P5_B2
ATAGTTGGCGGCGTCATACAATACATCGAGCGGCGCGTGGGTATCGACGAACAGCGTGGGCATGTCGGTACAGTTGCTGGTGAGGGCCATGAAGCGGCTCTTGGGATGGGAAACAGGCTTTACTTAGGGTGGATCAGGATGAAGTGTTGGCATTTGAGACCTTCCGATGAAAATAGGAGCTGCCAAAAGCCTTCCTACAGGCTGGGTGGCAGCTATACGCGGGGTAGGAATACCGAGCATCGGAGACTCGACCACGCCGAAGCGTGCCCGCGCACAGCCGCCGCAACAGATCTTACGGACGCAAATTGACGGCCGCAAACCACGTTTCGACGCTTACGCATTACCGATGCTGATATAGGGTTCCTACACCCCACCACTGAATTTTCAGTGACCATCAAAGGCTATCGGGTGAACTCGTATCGCACCAGTTCATGCAATTCGCTACAACTTGAATGAAATCTCCGATGGGTTTGGCCTTCATTAAACGCGGATGACTTTGAGGGTGATCAATCAGGAAATAAATCAGGGAAATACGATATTGGTGTAGGGCAGTTCTCTAAATACAGCGACATTTATAAACAAACTATCAGAAACGCAAACGTGGCGTGAGGTTTCCCTCACGCCACGTTTGTACTTCAGACACCGGCAGTGTTACTGGGAATCACCACGAGCCGCCAACTCTTTCAGCTTGAGCTTAGCCAACGGATGCCCGGCCTTCGCGGCCATGCCCCTCCAGTGAGCGCCTTCAGCCGGATCCGGCACCTTGCTAGGCTTTCCTGCCAGACTGATTACCCCCAACTGATACGCCGCTTGCCATCGCCCGCCAGCGCCGCCAGGCGCAGCAAACGCACGCCCTCTTTGATCGTTCCCACGCTCCGCGTGGGAATGCCTCCAGGGACGCTCCGCGTTCCAGCCACACCGCCAGTGTTGAGCCGGGCACCATGTGACGCAGAGCGTCACGGGCTTCATTCCCACGCGGAGCGTGGGAACGATCTTTCAGCGGCGTTATTCCGAAGGCCGTGCCCGTAACCGCCGCCCAATCACGTCCAGCACATCACAGCCATCGCGTAATGGAATGGCGCACAGCAACGCAAAATCACTAAGAATGAACGACTCACACTCGACCGAACCRCGCATCGACATGTTYTCAAGCACCTGMGTGACGGYGCGAATTCRATAGTTGGCGGCGTCATACAAWAYATCGAGCGGCGCGTGGGTATCGACGAAYAGCGTGGGCATGTCGGTRCAGTTGCTGGTGAGGGCCATGWAGCGGTTTTTSGGRTGGGGRATTGGTTTTTCGTAGGGKGGATCGGGGTGAAGGGTATTCATCAATTTGAGTCCTAACGTATGGATTGAAGCCGCCAGAAATCACTTCCACGCGAATAGGTGGCGGCTGTACGCAGGTGTGGAAGACCGGGACGTTAGGCACCCGGCGCACTCGAAAGCGCCCCGCGCACAGCCACCATAAAACACAGACGATAAAACGCGCCGAACTGGTGGCGCTTGATGCGCCTAACGATAGATGGGCTTCCACACCCTGTCACTGAATTTGCAGTAACAGGTGAAAGACTATCGATGAGATCCGGGCTGCGCCAGTTCATGGAAGCCGCTAGGAGTTGAAGGAAATTTCCGATGACCTTGCC
>NZ_JBFULH010000794.1:0-1638 GCF_056400445.1 Pseudomonas sp. P5_B2
GTCCAGACCTGCCGCCTGAGCCGGATCGCACAATTCGCCGTTATGTTCTGGCGGCAAGTCGACCACGATCAAACCGTCAACACCGGCCTCTTTGGCGTCGGCGATGAAACGCGGCACGCCGTACATGTGGATCGGGTTGAAATAACCCATCAACACCAGCGGAGTCTCGCTGTTGCCTTCACGGAACTCGCGAACCATTTGCAGGGTTTTCGCCAGGTTCTGTTTGGCGCCCAAGGCGCGAATATTGGCCAACTGGATCGCCGGGCCATCGGCCATCGGATCAGTGAAGGGCATGCCCAATTCGATCACATCGGCGCCAGCAGCGGGCAAGCCTTTGAGGATCGCCAGCGAAGTGTCGTAGCTCGGGTCACCGGCAGTGACGAAAGTCACCAGGGCGGCGCGATTCTGTTCCTTGAGTTCGGCAAAGCGCGTTTGCAGGCGGCTCATCAGTGTTTCTCCTGCTTGGATTGCTCTTGTTGGGAGTGTTCCATGTGGTGCATCACGGTTTGCATGTCTTTGTCGCCACGGCCAGACAAGTTGACCACCATCAGGTGATCTTTCGGCAAGGTCGGTGCGCGTTTAAACACTTCGGCCAGGGCGTGGGCGCTTTCCAGTGCAGGAATAATCCCTTCCAGGCGGCAGCATTTGTGAAACGCGTCGAGGGCTTCGTCGTCGGTCACCGAGGTGTACTGAACGCGGCCGATGTCATGCAACCACGCATGTTCCGGACCGATACCTGGATAGTCGAGGCCAGCGGAAATCGAGTGGGCGTCGATGATCTGGCCATCGTCGTCCTGCAACAGAAAGGTACGGTTGCCGTGTAGCACGCCCGGAACGCCGCCGTTGAGGCTGGCCGCGTGCTTGCCGGTTTCGATGCCGTAGCCGGCCGCTTCAACACCGATGATCTCGACGCTCGTGTCGTCAAGGAACGGGTGGAACAGGCCCATGGCGTTGGAACCGCCGCCGATGCACGCCACCAGGCTATCTGGCAGACGACCTTCCTGAGCTTGCAATTGATCGCGGGTTTCCTTGCCGATCACGGCCTGGAAGTCGCGAACCATGGCTGGATAAGGGTGCGGACCGGCCACAGTGCCGATGAGATAGAAGGTGCTGTCGACATTGGTCACCCAATCACGCAGCGCTTCGTTCATCGCGTCTTTGAGGGTGCCGGTACCGGCCACGACCGGGATCACCTCAGCACCGAGCAGCTTCATGCGGAATACGTTGGCTTGCTGACGCTCGATGTCGGTGGTGCCCATGTAGATCACACAGTCCAGACCAAAACGCGCCGCCACAGTGGCCGTCGCCACTCCGTGCATACCCGCGCCAGTTTCGGCGATGATGCGTTTTTTGCCCATGCGCCGCGCCAGCAGGATCTGGCCGATGCAGTTGTTGATCTTGTGCGCGCCGGTGTGGTTCAGCTCTTCGCGTTTGAGATAAATCTTCGCGCCGCCGCAGAACTCGGTCAGGCGTTCGGCGTAATACAGCGGGCTTGGACGTCCGACGTAGTCACGCTGGAAGTAGGCCAATTCTTCTTTGAACGCCGGATCTTCCTTGGCCGCTTCGTATTCGCGGGCCAGGTCGAGGATCAACGGCATCAGGGTTTCAGCGACGTAACGGCCGCCGAACGCGCCAAAC
>NZ_JBFULH010000795.1:0-1637 GCF_056400445.1 Pseudomonas sp. P5_B2
GTAGGCCAGGTAGGCGCCTGCAAGCAACCCGATCGAAGCGAACTCATGTTTGTAGAACGCCACCTCGCTGATGTCTCCCAAGACCCAACGCAGCCAGGCACTGGGCTTCGGCAGGCTCGACACCATGTGACTGTAGTCTGGCCAATGGGCTGACCAGGATGTCCGGTAGGTGAATGAGAGCCAGACGATCAACAGAGTCGTGCTGAGCATCAGCCAGATGATCGCCATATCCAGCCGCGACCTGGCGGCAAGCTGGTTTTGCGGTTTTTCGTTTGTGGATTCCATCAGTCATTCCCCCTTATCAGCGCGGCAGACAAGGGTGCTGGGTGTAACCGAGCATTTGATCGTAGAGATCGGTTCGACGATCGCGATGCAAGTCGTTCAGGTTGTTCCAGATGGGCGCGCTGCGCGAGCTGGTCAGGTCGATGTCGGCAAACAGGATTTCCTGCTTGTCCGCTGAGGCCACCTGGCCAATCGGCCAGCCGTTGGTGCCCGCGATCAGCGAGCAGCCCAGGTAACGTGCACCTCGCTCTTCGCCGATCCGGCTCGCCGCTGCAATAAACACATTGTTGACGTGAGCCGCCGTCATTGTCAGGTACGACGCCATGCACTTTCCGGCGTCATCGAACAGGGGCGGCGGGGTCCAGACCCAATTGTTCAGGCTGCAAATAATGTCGGCGCCTTGCTGGCTCAAAATGCGTGGTACCTCCGGGAACCAGATATCCCAGCAGATCAACAACCCTATGCGACCGATTGGGGTGTCGAAAACCGGAAAGCCCAGATCGCCCGGCGTGAACCACAATTTTTCCAGATTCCATAAATGAACTTTTCGGTACTTGCCGATGAAGCCGTCAGGCCCAACAAGAACGCCGGTGTTGAACAGCTGCATACCGTCGCGCTCCGTCAAACCGGCGACCAGATAAACCTTGTGCTGGCGGGCAAAGTCCATCCAGCTCTGCACACTCGGACCGCTGGGAACAGCCTCCGAATGCTCGAACGCATCCTGCCGGGTTTTAAAGAAGTAACCTGTGCTTGAAAGCTCGGGCAGGACGATGAGATTCGCACCGTCATTTGCCGCTACAAACGCTAATTCCAGGCTTTTACGCAGATTTGCTTCGCGATTTTGCATTCCGACTTGTGGGTCGAATTGCACGACTGCTACACGAACAGGGCTTGTTGGCTCGCTCATTTCGATGACCTCTTATTATTGTTATTCACGCTGTTTAATTGCGTGCTTATGAGAGTCGAATCGGCGAGAGCGCGTAAGTCAGCTACTTCCGTTTGGGGTGTAGTCCGTTTCCCAAGATGACTGCGCGGGGCACTTGGTTTTTTGGGGGGGCAGAGCCAATGCACGGCGTGCAAGGCTCCTGAGAGGGAAGTGATCAGGTTCCGACGTTATAGTGCGGATAGTCGCTCATGGAAAAACCGCCATGGAAGGCCGCTGCGGTTTTGTTGCAGATATGGATGACCGCATCGACAGCGCCCCGAAAGCACGGCTCGGTCCAGCCAGCATCGACTGAAAATGACTCCCCGGAAAAATACATACCTGAGACATGCGCGAAGTCCCGGTTGTACTTCATCAGGCTGACGGCGTCGTAGTAGGTGCCGGGTCGATATAATTTTGCACAGCCCAATGC
>NZ_JBFULH010000796.1:0-1634 GCF_056400445.1 Pseudomonas sp. P5_B2
ACACTGGGTGGCTGGCTGACYGAAAATTGGGGCTGGGAATACATCTTCTACATCAACATCCCGCCGGGGCTGATCATGATCGCTGGCCTGATGTACGGCCTGGAGAAAAAAGAAGCGCACTGGGAATTACTGAAAAGCACCGACTACATGGGCATTCTCACCCTCGGTGTTGGCCTCGGTTGTTTGCAGGTGTTTCTCGAAGAAGGCCACCGCAAGGACTGGCTGGAGTCGAACCTGATCGTGACCCTGGGCAGCATCGCGCTGATCAGCCTGATCACCTTTGTGATCGTGCAAGTGTCCAGGCCCAACCCGCTGATCAACCTGGGCATCCTGCGCAACCGCAATTTCGGCTTGACGAGTATTTCCAGCCTGGGGATGGGCGTCGGGCTGTATGGCTCGATTTTCCTGTTGCCGCTGTACCTGGCGCAGATCCAGAACTACAACGCCCTGCAGATCGGCGAAGTGATCATGTGGATGGGCGTGCCGCAGCTGTTTCTGATTCCGCTGGTGCCCAAGCTGATGAAGTACATTTCGCCGAAGTGGCTGTGTACATTGGGATTCGGTCTGTTCGGGCTGGCGAGTTTTTATTCCGGGGTATTGAACCCGGACTTCGCCGGGCCGCAGTTCAATCAGATCCAGCTCCTTCGCGCGATGGGCCAGCCTCTGATCATGGTTACCATTTCACTGATCGCCACCGCGTACATCCTGCCGCAGGACGCGGGCTCGGCGTCGAGCCTGTTCAATATCCTGCGTAACCTCGGCGGCGCGATTGGCATCGCCCTCCTCGCTACCCTGCTGGATGCACGAACCAAGACGTACTTTGATTATTTGCGCGAAGCCATCGTACCTAGCAATCCGCAGGTAGCCGAGCGGCTGGCGTCGATGGCGGACCGACTGGGCAATGAGACGGCAGCGCTGGGCAAGATCAGTGAGATTGCGCATCAGCAGGCGTCGATCATGGCCTACAACGATGCGTTTCACTTTGTCGGGATTGCGCTGGGGGTGAGCATGTTGGCGATTTTGCTGACCAAGAAGTTGCCGGAGGGGATCAAGGCGGGTGAGRCGCACTAGTCAAGATCTGCGGGGCTCAGGCGACCGCTTTCGCGAGCAGGCTCGCTCCCACAAGGTTCAGCGTGATCCCTGTGGGAGCGAGCCTGCTCGCGAAGGAGCCATCCCTGGCACTGCAAATCTCAGACGGTGATCAACCGCTCCCGCAATTTGCCAATCTCATCGCGCATCTGCGCCGCTGCTTCAAACTCCAGGTCACGCGCCAACGCATACATCTTCTCTTCCAGGGCTTTGATGCGCTTGGCGATTTCGCCCGGCGAGCGCAGTTCGGCTTCGTATTTGGCGCTCTCTTCGGCAGCCTTGGCCATGCCTTTGCGCTTCTTGCTGCGCGAGCCCGGCACGGTAGCGCCTTCCATGATGTCGGCAACGTCCTTGAACACGCCCTTGGGCGTGATGCCGTTGGCCAGGTTGAAAGCGATCTGTTTATCGCGACGGCGTTCGGTTTCGCCGATCGCCCGCTCCATGGAGCCGGTGATCCGGTCAGCGTACAAAATCGCCCGACCGTTGAGGTTACGCGCCGCCCGGCCGATGGTCTGGATCAGCGAGCGCTCAGAACGCAGGAAGCC
>NZ_JBFULH010000797.1:0-1634 GCF_056400445.1 Pseudomonas sp. P5_B2
GCGAACGGTCGAGGTTCGCTGCAATGATTTCGTGGGTACGGGCGTTGGTGTGAGTAATCCAGCAACTAACTTGCTGCGGATGCTGTTCCTTGTTGCCCATGAACGACATCACTGGGATCGGCGTATCGCCCGCTTGCTCGGTCATCACCGAGAAATCCACAGATCGGCCATCGATACGCGGTGGTGTACCGGTTTTCAGTCGACCGACGCGCAGTGGCAGTTCACGCAGACGATGCGCCAGGGCAATCGAAGGCGGATCACCGGCACGACCACCGGAGAAATTCTGCAAACCGATGTGGATAAGTCCACCGAGGAAGGTGCCAGTGGTCAACACCACGGAGTCCGCGAAGAAACGCAGGCCCATTTGGGTGACAACACCACGCACCTGTTCCTGTTCGACGATCAAGTCGTCAGCGGCTTGCTGAAATATCCACAGGTTCGGCTGGTTTTCCAGTGCTTCGCGGACAGCGGCTTTGTACAGAACCCGATCTGCCTGAGCGCGAGTTGCACGCACGGCCGGGCCTTTGCGGCTGTTCAACACGCGAAACTGGATACCGCCTTTATCGGTAGCCATCGCCATCGCGCCGCCAAGGGCGTCGATTTCTTTGACCAGATGGCTTTTACCGATCCCACCAATGGCGGGGTTGCAACTCATTGCTCCGAGGGTTTCCACGTTATGCGTCAGCAATAGGGTTTTTGCACCCATACGTGCTGAGGCCAGTGCTGCCTCGGTACCGGCATGACCGCCGCCGATGACGATCACTTCAAAACGGGAAGGGAAATCCACCACGCACCTCGTGCCTGCTTCAGTTAGGTAATCAGGAATGGTTTGAGCTCAGGTTTCTGGACCTGGTCGGCAAGTATAGGGACTTCGTCCTTCCTAAAGAACCCTTTGCACAAAATTTAACCAGCTGTGGAGAAGTCGGGTTTATAGAAATTAAAAAGAAAGAAATTTATTAAATCTTTGTTTTTATGTTTATTTCTACTGAGGCACATTTCTGTGGATAGATTGCTACAGGCCTTATTTATCAATATGTACAGAGATTCAAAACCCTGTGATCAGGTGCCAATAAGGCCCTTGGATAACCGGTCTAAGCCTGTGGATGAAAGGGTTGGTTATCCACAGAGGCGGTTATCTTCAATTTTGAGGCCCTGTTATCAACTGCCCTTAGGCGCAGTTATTCACAGGGCTTAATCCACAGAAAAGCGCTCATCGGGTAAATTTCGGGCGAAGGAAAACCGCTCAACCAGAAATAATCTGCTCTGCACTGGGGGAAGATTTTAAAAAAAAAGAGGGAACAGACAGGCGCGAATGGCCTGTCTGTGAATAACTTAGGACTATTTACCGATACAGAAGCTGGAAAAGATCCGTCCCAACAGATCATCGGAGCTGAATGCACCGGTGATTTCACCTAGTGAGTGCTGAGCCTGCCGCAAATCCTCGGCCAGCAACTCGCCAGCACCTGCCAGGGTCAGTTGCGCACGGCCATGCTCAAGGGATGCGCTGGCATGTCGGAGCGCCTCAAGGTGGCGCCTGCGTGCGCTGAAGCTGCTTTCCGAAGTTTGCTCGTAGCCCATGCAAGCCTTGAGGTGGTCGCGCAGTAGCTCCAAGCCTTCGCCAGCAGACTTGGCAC
>NZ_JBFULH010000798.1:0-1634 GCF_056400445.1 Pseudomonas sp. P5_B2
GGAACCGGATGCAGAGAAAATGGCTGAACATCTGGAGCAAGGGTTGATGCTGGTGACCGCGCTGAATCCGCACATCGGCTATGACAAATCGGCGGAGATTGCCAAGAAGGCGTATGCCGAAGGCCTCACGCTGCGCGAGGCGGCGTTGCAGCTGGGGTATCTGACGGATGAAGAGTTTGATGCGTGGGTACGGCCGGAGAATATGCTGGAGGCTGGGGCCAAGGGCTGAGATTTGTAGCGCCTGACAGTCAGTCTTCGCGAGCAAGCCCGCTCCCACATTCAACCGTGTTCTAACAGATAAATGCGGTCGAATGTGTGCGGGCTTGCTCGCGAAGAACGATAACGCGGTTAACCTGCAGCCATCCGAACCCGACGCGCCTTGAGCCCTGCGATGAGCGAAGGCCCCAACGCCACCAACGCCGACCCCAACACCACCAGCACCGCCCCGCCATAGCCCAAGCCGTTGATCGTCTCGGCATGCACATAGTCAGGCCACAACCACGCGGCCATGGCCACCGCGACAAAGGTCACCAACGGCGTGATCGCCAGCGTCGCACTCACCCGCGACGCTTCCCAGTGGGCCAGCGCTTCGGCAAACGCGCCGTAGGCGATCAGCGTATTCATACAGCATGCCAGCAGCAGCCAGCCTTGCAGCGGGCTCAGTTGCAGCGCCTCAAGTGGATGCGCCCAAGGTGTCAGCAGCAACGCGCAGAACAGGTAGATCACCATCATCACCTGCAGCGAATTCCACACCGTCAGCAATTGCTTCTGCCCCAAGGCGTAGAAGGTCCAGACCGTGGACGCCAACAACACCAACAGCACGCCGGTGGTGTAATTGGTCAACGAAGTGAGCAACTCGGCCAGGCGCTGATTGAAAAACAGAGCGAAACCGATCAGCAGCACCAACAGGCCAATGCCCTGCCCCACGCTGAAACGTTCCTTGAACACAAACAGACTGGCGATCAGCAACATGATCGGGCCCATCTGCACCACCAATTGCGCGGTGCCGGCGCTGAGCAGGTTCAGGCCCATCAAGTACAGCACGTAGTTACCGACCAGACCGAGCACCGCCATCATTACCAGCCACCCACCCCGCGGGCCCAGGACTTTACGCGTCGGCAAACGCCTGGTCGCCGCCAGATACACAAACAGGCACCCACCGGACACGAATAAGCGAAACCAGGTGACGGTCACCGGGTCCATCACCAGCAGCACTTGCTTGAGTTTGATCGGCAGGATTCCCCACAACAACGCAGTCAACAGGGCCAGAAACAGACCGTAAACCCAGCGACCGGATGAAATGTGCATGCGAACCCCAACAGCCAGATGGCAAGAAGCGCCATTCTAGGCGCAGAGGCGACTGGCACACAGGGACAGTTGGCGAGCAGGCGCGAATGAAACTGTGCAGGTCGCAGAGCGGGAGGTTCGAGCGTATATCGTGCGGAAGTGGATTTTAAGTGCCCGCCGATGAACCGAGGCGCGGCCTTCGCGAGCAAGCCCGCTCCCACAGTTGACCGAGTCTACCTGAAGGAATGCGGTCAAMTGTGGGAGCGGGCTTGCTCGCGAAGGCGGTCTGACAATCAACACAATTTTTTGAAGATTAACGCACCGCCTCAAACAGCCCGGTCGCGCCC
>NZ_JBFULH010000799.1:0-1634 GCF_056400445.1 Pseudomonas sp. P5_B2
GATGTCGCCAGCGTCATCCTTACCCCAGACCACGAACACATCAGCGATCGGACTGTTGGTGATCCACATCTTGTTGCCGGTCAGGCTGTAGCCGCCTTCCACTTTGCGCGCACGAGTAATCATCGCGCCCGGGTCGGAACCGTGGTTAGGTTCTGTCAGACCGAAGCAGCCGATCCACTCACCGGTGGCCAGTTTCGGCAGGTACTTCTGCTTTTGGGCTTCAGTACCGAATTCGTTGATTGGCACCATCACCAGCGAAGACTGCACGCTCATCATCGAGCGGTAGCCAGAATCGACACGCTCGACTTCACGAGCGATCAGACCGTAGCTGACGTAGTTCAGGCCGCTGCCGCCGTACTGCTCCGGGATCGTTGCACCTAACAGGCCGACTTCGCCCATTTCACGAAAGATCGCCGGGTCGGTCTTCTCATGACGGAAAGCTTCGAGAACACGTGGTGCGAGCTTCTGCTGAGCGAATTGCTCGGCGGTGTCGCGAATCATGCGTTCTTCTTCAGTGAGCTGTTGATCCAGCAACAGAGGATCGATCCAGTTGAAGCTCGCTTTACCGCCCATGAGTGTGTCCTCTCGAATCAGGTTCAAATTGCGTGGACTGATCCTAGGCCGGGTTCGGCTTTACGACAAACGAGGATTTTGCATACTGTTGTGCTAATTTCTCACTCCGAAACATCGCGAGATAGCTTTAATGCGATGCATTAGTGAGGTTGAGGTACATGCGCAGGAAAATCCCCAGCACGACAGCCCTGATCAGCTTCGAAGCGGCCGCACGCCATGAAAGCTTCACCAAAGCAGCCCTTGAACTTTCGCTGACTCAGGGCGCCATTTGCCGACAGATCGCAAGCCTCGAGGAGTTCCTCAACGTCGAACTTTTCCGACGCTCGCGACGTGGAGTTAAGTTGACGGAAGCAGGCCTTTCCTACAGCCGTCGCGTAGCCACACAGCTCGATGCGGTGGAGCGGGACACGCTGTCAGTGATGGGGCAACAGGGCGCCAACGTGATCGAACTGGCAGTGGTTCCGACCTTTGGCACTCAGTGGTTACTCCCACGACTTAAAGACTTTCAACAAAAACACCCGGAAGTGACGGTGAACCTCACCAACCGCACGCGCCCCTTCCTGTTCGCCGACACTGATTTTGATGCAGCGATCTACTTCGGCGATGCCGATTGGTCTGGCACCGAGTCCCACAGGTTGATGGGTGAAAATCCGATGCCGGTGTGCAGTCCCGCCCTACTGCACAAAAAGGCAAATCTGACAGCCGCTGAGATCGCTGAACTTCCGCTGCTGCAGCAGACCACCCGCCCTTATGCATGGCGTCAGTGGTTCAACTCCCAGTACCTGAATATCCCTCGGGACATGACAGGACCGCGCTACGAGCTATTCTCCATGCTCGCTCAAGCCGCGATGCACGACATGGGAGTTGCGCTGATCCCACCGTTCCTGATTCAGCGTGAATTGGCGGAGAAGCGTCTGGTGATTGCCAACACGCAAGCATTGTCGAGCATCAAGGCTTATTACCTGATGATTCCCGAGCGAAAGGTGGAATCAGCCTCTTTAAAGGCATTTCGCGACTGGCTGCTCAATCAGGCGCACAGCTACAACCTAGAAGGATAAAGG
>NZ_JBFULH010000800.1:0-1633 GCF_056400445.1 Pseudomonas sp. P5_B2
GATCACAGGGACTATGTCCTCAGCGATGAGGAGCGTGCTTCCAATGCGGTCATTCTGCAGTGTGTTTCACGTGCCAAGTCTTCAAGGCTGGTGCTTGATATCTGACGGTGACTGCGCGTCACGCTTTATCTGGGAGGCAATAATGAGTAGTTGCGAACTGAATGCTATCAGGGATGAGCTTCGCTTTCGTAGAGAAAATCCACTTGAGTCGCTGCAGCTGGCTCGCATTGGTTTTGACCAAGTGTGCAATCGTTTTTCCGCTCCGCCCAATTGCAGCTCCACGGCGTCGACGCTCGGTGGAGTGCCTGTACGGACGGTGACCTGCGTGGAATCCCGGCGCTCGCTACTCTATGTCCACGGAGGTGGATTTATGGTGGGCAGCGCTGAAGGTTTTGAGGGGATCGCCGGTACGCTTGCTGCTGGTACATCTTCCACGGCTTATGTAGTTGATTATCGACTAACGCCTGAAAATGCATACCCTGCTGCTCAGCAGGATGTTCTGGCTGCGTATGCGGCGTTACTCGCGAACAGCGAAAGTGCAAACGATATCGCATTGGTGGGGGATTCGGCGGGAGCCCAACTCATCATGGCCGCTCTGATTTACGCCAGGACGATGAGAATGGAAATGCCGGGGTGCGTCGTGCTGTTTTCTCCTTGGGTGGATCTGGCTCTCACCGGAGAAAGCATCCTTACCAAGGCTACTGTGGACTTCTTTCTTACACCTCAGAAGTTGCAAGCCTGTGCTGACGCCTACCTGGGAGAACAGGTCGATGCTGCTTCTTTCATCTTGGAGGCTGACCTGGAAGGTTTGCCGCCGCTGATGATTCAAGTGGGGGAGTGTGAAATCCTCCTGGATGACGCAGTACGTCTGGCGAGAATCGCTGGATCAGCTGGCGTGGACACCAGACTGGAGGTATGGCCCGGTCTGTTTCATGTCTGGCAAGCGTATGCTCCGGCTCTCTCTGAGGGGCGTGAGGCACTCGCCGCTGCCGTCAATTTCATAAACAGGGTGCTGGAACGGGAAAAGGCCGTTGCAGTTGGCGGTTGACTGTCGTTTCAGGCGTTTGCTCGCTGCCGTGATCATGCGGTCGAGATTACCTTCAGCATCGAACCATGCGAGGATCCAGCCATCACGCTGGGGCGTCCAAAACCCCGCCTTGGGAAGTGCAGTGCCAAATCGCTGAGGCTGCCTTCGTAGCGCGGTTGGAACGCCAGCCGGCGCAAGGCATTGCTGTCACGCTGCAAGCGCAGAACATCTCCAGTCTCCAGTGCTATTGCATACGATGCTCCGCCCATATTCGCCACGGCATGACTAACTGGCCCAGTTTCGAAGTGCGCAGGGTGCGAAATTGCACTCCACTTGACCACCTCATTGCATCGGTACTGACCACTCGTTTGCATCGTACTTGACCAGGCGTTTGCAATGGATCTGACCACCGATTCCATCGGAATTTACCAGCACGTTTAGTCAACATGATCGGCGGAGAACTGCCCATTGCTACCGGTGGCGACAGGCAGTCATTGGCCGATTCTGTTGAAAAAGTCGGCCATGGTTTCCACGACAGAAAAGTATGCGCTTGAGATTGAAGTCTTTACTTTGATCAGAGGATTTCGGGTTCAGATTTCGCGTAGC
>NZ_JBFULH010000801.1:0-1632 GCF_056400445.1 Pseudomonas sp. P5_B2
CAAGAGCGGTTAGAGGCTATAGCGCAGCAAATCATGAGCGGCATGCCGTGCGCAAAGATGAAGTAATCTTGGTGCAGCGGTGAATTGTAGTAGATCGGGATTGAGGGTTAACGGTATGGCGCACTCGCTTCACTATCAGATAGGTGAATCCATCCGCGCGATCGAAGCCGAGGTGGGGAAGCTGCTCGATTTGGCTGCAACGCTCAAAAATGCAGGGGATGATGAGTTGGCTGGGGCAGTCTCACTGCAGGCGCAAAAACTTATTGAAGCGGCGGTAGGGCTTAGAATGGCTATGGCTGAATGACGGCCAGAGTGATGCCTGAAAGTGCACCCATTCGGTTAGCTGACAACGCGACTTGCAGGATCGATAGCACGAGCAAAGGGAAAATTCTGACTGGTTTGAAATGTACAGGGTCGACAACTGGAAAGGTAAGAACCGGCAACATGACTTAAGTCATCATCTTACTTGCCGAAGTCAGGCAAAATTCTACGTGGCAGGAAAAGAAAACAGAACTTTAGCCAGACTCGTGACAATACGAGACCGCCTGTTGGTCGTAAACCCGTAGATCAACCTCAACAGATGACCCTATGAAAGACTCCATTCGCTACGCCGACTACTTGCATAAGATCGGGGCCGGTCGCCGCGAAATACCCATGCGCCAACTAGTATCCGCACCAGTGCGCGATGCCGATGGCCGGTGGCAGGCCGCCCCTTACAAAGCTGCGAAATTGCGTGGAGGCGAGATTGCCGCCATCCTCAAACCCTATCTCAATGTCCGGCTGATGGAGCAACTTCGCGCCGTGGTGCCGCTGGCCCTGTACTTGGTGCTGTTTCAGATCATCATCCTGCGCCAGTTGGTTGAGGACTCCCTGCTTGTCACGGGAGGCCTGTTCGCCGTGATCGTCGGGCTGATGCTGTTCATGGAAGGGCTGAAACTCGGCCTGATGCCATTCGGCGAAATAATCGGCAGCAACCTTCCGCGCAAGTTATCCCTGCCTGTGGTGTTGCTGGTTACCCTGCTGCTGGGCATCGGGGTGACATTTGCAGAACCCGCTATCGGCGCGCTACGTGCAGCCGGACAGAATGTTTCTGCGCAGCACGCGCCCTACCTCTGGGCAATACTCAATCAGTGGACCAGTGAATTGGTCTTGGTTGTGGGGGCCAGCGTCGGTCTGGCCGCTGTAACCGGCACGCTCCGCTTCCTCTACGGATGGAGCCTGAAGCCGTTGATCTATTTATCGCTGGCGCCTGTTCTGCTGCTGACGGTGTATATGAGCAGCGATCCTGAGCTTGCAAAGATTATTGGTCTGGCCTGGGATGCTGGCGCGGTTACCACTGGGCCGGTCACTGTACCGCTGGTGCTGGCGTTGGGCATCGGTATCGCCGCTGCCGCTGGCAAGGGCGGTTCCGGGCTGTCCGGTTTCGGTATTGTCACCCTGGCCTCGCTGTTTCCCGTCATCGGGGTAATGCTGCTGGGCCTGTACGTGGCGGCTATCTCCTCCCCGGCGGAAATCATCGCCGCGGCGCAGGCCGCTACCAGCGCCGGACAACTGGCTGCAGACTGGCACACGGTCAGCCCCGGACTGGAGATTGTTTCAGGAATACGGGCCATCGTGCCTTTGGTGATCTTC
>NZ_JBFULH010000802.1:0-1623 GCF_056400445.1 Pseudomonas sp. P5_B2
GTCTGACACACCGTCATCGCGAGCAGGCTCACTCCTACAAGGGATCATTCCACACAGGGATTTGTGTTGTCTGGTCGGGTCGGGCTTGCCCGGCGCTGTGTTTTGTCCGAAACTCCGCACCTCGCCCCCGCGGCGATCCTGGATCAGCAGACAGGGTAATCACTGAGCTGGCAACCCTGAACCCAACTTTCAGAGGAGCCGGCCAACATGCCTGCATCCCGTACCTGGTTAAAAAACCCCCTCGCGATCTTCACTGCCAATGGCCTCGATGCCCGTGGCGGCCTGGTTGTGCAAGACGGTGTGATCGTCGAAGTGCTCGCCGCCGGCCAGCAACCGTCCGCCCCCTGTGGACAAGTCTTCGACGCCCGCGAGCATGTGATCCTGCCGGGGCTGATCAACACCCATCACCATTTCTATCAAACCCTGACCCGCGCCTGGGCGCCGGTGGTCAATCAGCCGTTGTTCCCGTGGCTGAAAACCCTGTACCCGGTCTGGGCCCGCCTCACCCCGGAAAAACTCGCTCTCGCCACCAAAGTCGCGCTGGCTGAGTTGCTGCTGTCCGGTTGCACCACTGCCGCCGATCACCACTACCTGTTCCCCGAAGGCCTGGAAAATGCGATCGACGTACAAGTCGAAAGCGTGCGCGAACTGGGCATGCGCGCCATGCTGACGCGCGGCTCCATGAGCCTCGGCGAAAAGGACGGCGGTCTGCCACCGCAGCAGACGGTGCAGGAAGGCGCAGTGATTCTCGACGACAGCCAGCGCTTGATCGCCGAATACCACGAACGCGGTGACGGTGCGCAAATCCAGATCGCCCTTGCGCCGTGCTCGCCGTTCTCGGTGACCCCGGAAATCATGTCCGCCAGTGCTGAATTGGCCAACAAACTCGACGTGCGCCTGCACACGCACCTGGCCGAAACCCTCGACGAAGAAGACTTCTGCATGCAACGCTTCGGCCTGCGCACCGTGGATTATCTGGACAGCGTCGGCTGGCTCGGCCCGCGTACGTGGCTGGCGCACGGCATCCACTTCAACCCCGATGAAATCGCCCGCCTCGGCGCTGCCGGTACCGGTATTTGCCATTGCCCAAGTTCGAACATGCGCCTCGCTTCCGGCATCTGCCCAACGTTGGACCTCACGGCAGCGGGCGCGTTGCTCGGGCTGGGTGTGGACGGTTCGGCGTCTAACGATGCATCAAACATGATGCTCGAAACTCGCCAGGCGCTTTACATTCAGCGCCTGCGATATGGCGCCGAGAAGATCACCCCGGAACTGGTGTTGGGTTGGGCGACAAAAGGGTCGGCGAGCTTGCTGGGTCGTACCGATATCGGCGAGCTGGCAGTCGGCAAACAGGCGGATCTGGCTCTGTTCAAACTGGATGAGCTGCGCTTCTCCGGTAGCCATGATCCGGTATCGGCGTTGCTGCTGTGCGGCGCGGATCGTGCGGATCGGGTGATGATCGGCGGCAAGTGGCGAGTGGTTGATGGGCAGGTTGAAGGGCTGGATCTCAAAGGATTGATTGCTGATCACAGCCAGGCGGCACGGCAGCTGATCGCCGGCACCTGATTCAATCGCGATCTAATGTGGGAGCGGGCTTGCTCGCGAAGACGGAGTGTCAGTCGA
>NZ_JBFULH010000803.1:0-1622 GCF_056400445.1 Pseudomonas sp. P5_B2
GTTTCCAGTTGGGTTTCACCCGGTCCACGCATGCCGATACCGCCACCTTGACGTTCAAGGTGGGTCCAGCCACGAACCAGCCGAGTGCTCATGTGGTCAAGCTGGGCCAGTTCTACCTGGAGCTTGCCTTCATGGGTACGGGCACGCTGGGCGAAAATATCGAGAATCAGACCGGTACGGTCGATCACGCGACACTCGAACACACGTTCAAGGTTACGTTCCTGACTGGGCGTGAGGATGTGATTGAAAATCACCAGATCGGCCTCTTCGGCCTTGACCAGGTCGCGCAGCTCCTCGACCTTGCCACTGCCAATCAGGAATTTGGCGGTTGGCCGATGACGCGGCACGTTAAAAAACGCAACGGTCTCGGCGCCGGCCGAATTAGCCAACTCCTGAAACTCCTGCGGATCTTCGCGCGCCTCAGGGTCCTGTCCATCCAAGTGAACGAGTATGACTCGCTCACCACCACCGTGGCGCTCAAAGAACAAAGGAGACTCCTATCAGGCGTTACCTGGCTCAGCGTCACCGGCTTCGGATTCGGTTGCACTAGGCAGACGAATTGGACGAACCGGCACCACTGTAGAGATAGCGTGTTTGTAAACCATCTGGCTCACGGTGTTTTTCAGCAGGATAACGAACTGGTCGAAAGACTCGATCGTGCCTTGCAGTTTGATACCGTTGACCAGGTAGATAGACACCCCAACTTTCTCTTTACGTAAAGTATTCAAGTAAGGGTCTTGTAGCGAATGCCCTTTTGACATGTGCCGCACTCCTTTAAGGATTCAAAATAAAAAATAGGTAAACAGATGGCTTTAGCCGTCACACCCCCAAGGATAGACGGCAATTGAAAAGACTCAGCTCAATATGGAGATGGTCCCCAAGTATTTCAAGGCGCGCGGCAGATTGTCGCAATCGAGACTGTCCAGCCAGTGTAAATCAGCCCAACTGCGCAGCCAGGTGAACTGACGCTTCGCCAATTGGCGCGTGGCAATGATTCCACGCTCCTGCATCTCGGCATGCGTCAGCTTGCCATCCAGGTAATCCCAGACTTGTCGGTAGCCTACTGCACGAATAGACGGTAACCCGGAATGCAGGTCACTTCTCTTACGCAGGGCTACGACCTCGTCAATGAATCCCTGTTCCAACATATTCGTGAATCTTTGTTTAATTCGTTCGTGCAGTACCTGGCGATTTGCCGGAGCAATGGCCAAGTTCGCGACAGTATAGGGCAATTGTTGCAGTCCCGAAGCGGCTGCTTCAGTACTTTGCGCAGTTTGTCTCAGTCGCAGCTCGGTCATGCTCTGACCGCTGACGCGATAAACTTCCAGCGCTCGACTGAGTCGCTGCGGATCGTTCGGATGAATACGTGCGGCCGATACCGGATCAATGGCTGCCAATTGTTCGTGCAGGGCTTGCCAGCCAAGGCGTTCAGCCTCTTCTTCAATCTGTGCGCGAATCTGCGGATCAGCTGCCGGCATGTCTGCCAGGCCTTCGACCAAAGCCTTGTAATAGAGCATTGTGCCGCCCACCAGCAGCGGAATTTTTCCCCGGGCAGTGATCTCGGCCATCGCTTCAAGGGCATCACGGCGAAAATCTGCGGCCGAATAGCTCTCCGCCGGATC
>NZ_JBFULH010000804.1:0-1619 GCF_056400445.1 Pseudomonas sp. P5_B2
CACGTGGAACAGCGGCGAACCAGTTCAGCGAATCACCGGTGCTTTCGATCAGGCGGGTGCCCGGGTCGCCAGCGCGGATGTGACCACCGACTTCGTCCTGGAACTTGTTCCAGGCTTGCGGCGAGTTCCAGCCCGGAGACCAGGCGAATGGCACTTGCTGACGCGGTTCGACCGAGCCCGAGTAACCTTCCATCGAGAAGTTGAACGCGGTGTCGTTGTCTTGCGGAGTACGCGGTTCGTGCACGTTGATGTCGGCGCGCATGGCAGTACGACCGGAGTAACGCAGCGGTTCGCGGGCCAGTTTCATGCCCTTGATGCGGAACGAGGCGGACGGTGCGGCATCAACGATACGCGCCAGTTGCGGCGTGCTCGAAGCGACGGCAGCAGTGACGTGGTCCAGCTGGGTCCAGTTGATCGGCTGGTTCAGCAGGGTGGCGCGCAGGGCATGCAGCCAGCGCCAGCCTTCGTGAACCAGGATGCTGGCATCCATGTATTTCGGATCGAAAACCTGGAAGAAGCGCTGGGCGCGACCTTCCTGGCTGACCAACGTACCGTCGCCTTCAGCGAAGCTGGCGGCTGGCAGAACCAGGTGCGCGCGATCGCTGGTGGCGGTCTTCTGATGGTCGGCAACGATCACCACTTTCGCGGCGGTCAGGGCGGCATCAACACGGGCTTTGTCGGTGCGGGTGTACAGATCGTTTTCCAGCACGACGATGGCGTCGGCCTTGCCGTCGATCACCGCTTGCAGGGCTGCGTCGACCGAGTCACCACCGAGCATGGCCAGGCCGAGGCTGTTGGCCTCTGGCACGATCAGGCTGATGGAGCCGTTCTTCTCGCGCAGCTTCAGGGCTTTGGCAATGTTTGCAGCCGCTTCGATCAGTGCCTTGGAACCCAACGAGGTGCCGGCAATGATCAATGGACGCTTGGCCGCGAGCAGGGCGTCGGCGATGCGCTTGGCCAGTTCCAGGGCTTCAGCATCCAGGCCTTCAACCGCTGGAGCGCTGGCGTCGAGGGCGTGAGCCACGGCGAAACCGATGCGGGCCAGGTCGTCTGGCGCAGCGTGTACGCATTCTTCAGCGATGTCGTCGAGCTTGGTTTCAGCCAGGCTGGCGATGAACAGTGGGTGCAGCGCGTGCTGACCGATGTTCTTCACAGCGGCGTCGAGCCAAGGCTGAACGCGCATGGCGTCGGCCATGTCTTCGGCCTTGCCTTTGACCGACTGACGCAGGGACAGGGCCATACGGGCCGCAGTCTGAGTCAGGTCTTCACCGAGGACGAAGATTGCATCGTGGTCTTCGATGTCGCGCATGTTCGGGATCGGCAACGGGCTGTCGTTCAGCACCTGCATGACCAGACGAATGCGTTCCAGCTCAGCGGCTTCGATACCAGAGTAGAAGTGCTCGGCGCCCACCAGTTCGCGCAACGCGTAGTTGCTTTCGAGGCTGGCACGTGGCGAACCGATACCGACGATGTTGCGACCGCGCAGCAATTCAGCGGCCTTATCCAGCGCTTCGTCGAGGTTCAGCTTGGTGCCGTTGGCCAGCAAAGGCTGACGCGGACGGTCTTCGCGGTTGACGTAGCCATAGCCGAAACGGCCACGGTCGCACAGGAAGTACTGG
>NZ_JBFULH010000805.1:0-1617 GCF_056400445.1 Pseudomonas sp. P5_B2
GCCGTCGCACGCGGGCACCGGCGGTGACGGTTTCGCTCATAGGTAGTGCGAGGTCGTCGAGGGAAAGTTGTAAGGCGGAGCCTTTTGCGGCCTGGGATATAGGCGAATACTCGCTCAGACCGATGCGGTTGTAGCAGCACGGCGCGATCGCGAGTTGTTTGCAGCCTGCCGCGCTGGCTAGCTGGATCAACCGCACATGCAAATCGCCACAAGCGTGCAGCGCTACCGGCGTGTGATCAACACTTAATAAAGACTCAGCGCCAAGAGCGAGCACATCCTGCTCAACATGCAACGCACGCAGTTGATGACGCAGGCTAAGTGCCTGTCCGCTGGCTACCAATACCGGGTCATATTCCAGACAGGTCAATTGTTGCCCGGTTTGCAGCAAGCGCCGCCCCAAGTGGCCCTTGCCCGAGCACCAATCCAGCCAATGCCTCGGCGGTGCAGCAAACGACAGGCGACTGGCAAACGCCTCGATCTGTTGCCACTTGCGCCCCGGTACATCGACATTCAACCGATGCCCGGCGGTCTCCAGTGCGTGTGCCGGCAACTCACCGACGGTACTCAGCTCAGCCGACAACGCCGCCAACGAAGCAAACGGCTCCGGCGCATCCAGCAAACAAGGCTGGTTATGACTGTTTTCTGCATCTTCCAGCGACCGCTCGCGTAGCCAACGCGCCAACTCCGGGTGGGACGCTTCCCAAGGCAGTTGCAGGTGAGTAAACGGTCGTGGCTTCCACAGCGCCTGGTGCTCAATCAAAAAAGCATCAAGCGCCGTGAAGCGGGCGAGCAGATCCTCGCCCGTCAGCACGCAGGAGGCATCAACGCCCTTGGCAGGCATCGACGCGCAGCCAGCGCTCCAGCAGCTTGAAGCCGCGAACCAGCACGTAAGCCATCAGCAGATAGAACATGCCCGCGGCGAAGAAGATCTCCACCGGCAGGTACGTCCGGGCAATGATAGTGCGGGCCATGCCGGTCAGTTCCAGCAAGGTCACGGTGCTGGCCAGGGCGCTGGCCTTGAGCATCAGGATCACTTCGTTGCTGTACGCCGGCAAGCCGATGCGCGCTGCACGTGGCAGGATGATGTAGATCAGCGCCTTGGCTTTGGACATGCCCAAAGCACGCGCGGCTTCGATTTCACCCGGCGGAATTGCCTGGATCGCGCCGCGCAGGATCTCGGCGATATAGGCCGCAGTGTGCAGGGTCATGGTGGCGGTGGCGCACCAGAACGGATCGCGTAGGTACGGCCACATCGAGCTGTTACGCACCGCATCGAACTGCGCCAGGCCGTAGTAGACCAGGAACAGCTGAACCAGCAACGGCGTGCCACGGAAAAAGAAGATGTAGCCGTAGGGGAAGGCCCGCACGTACCAGAGTCGCGACGAACGCGCGATGCCCAAAGGGATCGCCAACAACAACCCGGCGATTACAGCGATGGCCACCAACTCCAGGGTCAGGGTTGCGCCCTGGGCCAGCTTCGGCAGCCACTTGATGATGATTTCCCAGTTCATTGGGTGCTCCTCGCGAAGCCGCGAGCGGCACGTCGTTCCATTAAGTGCATGCCGCTCATGGCGAGCACGGTCAGGCCCAGGTACATGAACGCGGCCACCATATAGA
>NZ_JBFULH010000806.1:0-1612 GCF_056400445.1 Pseudomonas sp. P5_B2
CCATGGATGCGGACGTGATTACCATCGAAACCTCGCGTTCGGACATGGAATTGCTGGAGGCGTTCGAAGCCTTCGATTACCCGAATGATATTGGACCAGGTGTGTATGACATCCACTCGCCACGGGTGCCGGACACGGCTGAGATGGTGAAGTTGATGAGCAAAGCGGTGAAGCGCATTCCCGCCGAGCGGTTGTGGGTGAATCCGGATTGCGGGCTCAAGACCCGGGCGTGGCCGGAGACCGAGGCGGYGTTGGTCAACATGGTCGCGGCGGCTCGACAGTTGAGAAGTCAGTTGGCCTGAAGTCTTGCGGCGCCTGTTCTGGCGCCTTCGCGGGCAAGCCTGCTCCCACAGGGGATTTATGTCGAACATAGACTTTGTGGCCAGCATCAATCCTGTGGGAGCGAGCCTGCTCGCGAAGAACGATAACGCGGTCTTGGAAATGACCGTTCAGCAGTCTTCATCAAACTGTCACGCAACTGTGGCAGCGCGCTTGATCAAACTTCATCAGACTCGCGCTCTACTGGGGTCCTGCGTTTCGGTGTTTTTCATGCGTGCACGATTTTTATCCACAGCGGCCTTTTTGGCCGCGTTGTTGTTTGGCTTACCATCCTTTGCGGCGTCTCGTTGTGATGTCAACGTACCGACCCAACACGCCGATCTGGCGCAGGTGAGTCTGGCGTATCAGAGCATTGGCCGTGCTTCGGACCCGGCGTTGTTGCTGGTGATGGGTTTGGGCGGGCAGTTGATTCACTGGCCAGACGAGGTGGTGGTCGCGCTGTGTCAGCAGGGCTTTCGGGTGATTCGTTACGACAATCGTGATGTGGGGCTGTCCACGTGGCGGCAAACCCCGGCCGAGGCCAACCTGACATTCGAAGCTTTGCGCTACAAACTCGGCTTGCCGGTGTCGGCGCCGTACACCCTGACCGACATGGCGGACGATGCCTTTGGCCTGATGGACGCGTTGCACGTCGAGCAATTCCACGTATTGGGCGCGAGCATGGGCGGGATGATCGCCCAGCACATGGCGGCGATGGCGCCGCAGCGTGTGGAAAGTCTGACATTGCTCATGACTAGTTCCGGCGCCGAAGGCTTGCCTGCTCCGAGTGCGGCGCTGGTGCAATTGTTGTCCCGTCGTGGCGCGCCGAACCGCGAAGTGGCGTTGGAACAACAGGCGGATTTGCTCGCGGCGCTGGGCAGTCCGTCGGTGACCGATGACCGGCAAGAACTGTTGCAACAAGCCGCGCAATCCTACGACCGGGCGTTCAACCCTGAAGGTGTGAAGCGCCAGATCATGGCCATCCTCGCCGAGCGCAGTCGTGTGGACTTGCTCAACCAGTTGCGCGTGCCGACGCTGGTGGTGCACGGCACGGCCGATCCACTGCTGCCGGTGATGCACGGTGTGCATTTGGCGGCGCATATCCGTGGCAGTCAGTTGAAGCTGATCCCGGGGTTAGCGCATAGGTTTCAGGAAGCGTTCAAGGAACCGTTGCTGGCGGCGGTGTTGCCTTACTTGCAGGCCCATCGCGAAGACATCTCGCATTGGGCACAGATCGATCCAGTCACCTACCCAAACCTCCTGTAACCCCCAATCCAAATTGTTGGAGTGAGCC
>NZ_JBFULH010000807.1:0-1600 GCF_056400445.1 Pseudomonas sp. P5_B2
GCTCAGAAGTGCCCTCGTTGTGGCTGCTGCGACTGACGGTATAAGTCAGTGTGTTGACGAAACCCGGATCGGCCCTCAGCTTTCCATGTGGGATATGCAGTTCGACCGCATCATCCGTGGATTGGGTATGTGTGCTGGCAATGTTCCGTTCACCATTCAGATTGAGCGAAACGGTATCCAATGGTGCTTGATTGAAATAAGGATCAACCCTGACCTTCGCTCCCTCAGGCGTCAGGTCGTAAAAGTTGATGGCGATGGCACAATCCGCACCCAATACCGACTTGTTACTGTCAACGACATCCGGCGGAAAGAGCGCCAGAACTGCGTTTTCCGACAACTCTCGATCGAGTGGTTCATTGCTCATGACAACGCTCCTGACTCCAATGGGGGCTGCCCCTTTCGGGCGCAGAGGACTGGACGTCATCACACCTGACCGATGAATGAGCGGCTACTGTCAGATCTGACAGTGGCGACAAACGGTAAACAGTTTGCAGTACCCACTCTCCATTCAGCCACTCTCAGCACAGAGCCGATAAATCAGATTGCCGCGCACAACGTTTCTGGTATTTGATTGAGGCCTTTCTCCCACCGGTAAAAGGATTTCCTCATGAGCTATCGCACGCTGGGTCATTCGGGTCTACAGGTCTCTGCCCTGACCCTGGGCACCATGATGTTCGGCGAACAGACCAGTACCGAAGATTCCCTGCGGGTCATCGACAAGGCTTGGGACCAGGGCATCAATTTCATCGACACCGCCGACGTTTATACCGGCGGGCGCTCTGAAGAAATCGTCGGCGAGGCGWTTGCCGGCAATCGCCACGAATGGGTGCTGGCGACCAAGGTCGGTTTCGGCCCGGTAGACGGTGTGCCGAACCGCAGCGGCCTGAGCCGCAAACACATCTTCAATGGCATCGACGCCAGCCTGACGCGTTTGGGCACTGACTACCTTGATATCTATTACCTGCACCGCGAAGACCACAACACTCCGCTGGAAGTGACCGTGTCAGCGATGGGCGACTTGATTCGCCAGGGCAAGGTTCGTTATTGGGGTTTGTCAAACTACCGTGGCTGTCGCATTGCCGAGGTGATTCGTATCGCCGATCAACTGGGCGTAGACCGGCCAGTGATCAGTCAGCCGCTGTACAACATCGTCAACCGTCAGGCSGARACCGAGCAGATCACMGCWGCRCAMARYTATGGCCTYGGYGTGGTGCCTTACAGYCCGYTGGCSCGSGGCGTGCTCAGCGGTAAATACGCACCGGACGYGAAACCGGACGCCARCAGCCGTGCCGGGCGTGCAGACAAACGCATTCTGGAAACCGAGTGGCGGGTTGAGTCGTTGCGCATTGCCCAGCAACTCCAGCAGTACACGCAGGAACGTGGCGTGGGGATTGTCGAGTTTGCGATTGCCTGGGTGTTGAACAACAGCGCGGTGACATCGGCGATTGTCGGACCGCGTACCGAGGAACAGTGGGACGCGTACACCAAGGCACTAGCGGTGAAGATTACGGCTGAAGACGAGGCGTTTATTGATTCGTTGGTGGTGCCTGGRCATTCGTCGACGCCGGGGTTTAATGATGTGAGCCATTTTGTGTCTTGC
>NZ_JBFULH010000808.1:0-1596 GCF_056400445.1 Pseudomonas sp. P5_B2
GATGAGTGTTAGTCCATTGACCGACTCCCTGCGGCAATCGAACGATTGCGATGTTGTCGCACCTCAACTGAAAGGGAACTCGGATACTCTCGGCATGGCCTACGCAGGTAACGAATATACGATCGAGTATTTGCTGGATTCAGCGCGCAACTGGGCCCATACCACTGCGTGGGCCGTTTACCGCGCCGGCGAACAAATGCATTGGCTCGGGCAGGGCGACCCTGGCGTGCAGTGGCCGTCAAGCGTTGCCAATGAAGAGTTTGAAGCCTTTTGCCTGAGTCGCGGCTTGCACCGCTGGCCGACGGGTAGAGGCGAAAGTGCACTGGGGTGGCTCCTCGCTCCGACCCATGATGCCGCAGAACCGGCGCTCGCCGAGTTCGCCCAGCGCCTGGGCATTCAGCTACAGACCAATACCCTTGCCCGTGCGCAGATTACTCAGCGTGTGCTGTATGAAATTACCTATCTGGCCAGTTCGACTCGCGATCGGTCAGTGTTTCTGGTGGGGGTTCACCAGCTGCTGGCCAGTCTGATCGACGCCGAGAACTTCTATCTCGCTCTGTATGATCCGCTCAGTGGCAAGATTGACTACCCGTATTACGTCGACATCATCGACGTTGATGCCGTGGAGTCCCAGCACTACGAATACCTTGACCCTTCGCACCTGTCATTGACCGGCCAGGTGTTGACCACTGGCCAACCGTTGTTGATCGACTCCGCCGGCATCCTCGCGGCTCAGGCCGAGGACCGTTTCTACTGCGTGGGCGATCGTCCCGAGTTCTGGATGGGCGCACCATTGAAAAATGCCTCGGATGACGTGTTTGGCATGCTTGCCATGCAGGTCTACGACGTTTCGCGTACCTACAGCGCTGAAGACCGCGCGCTGTTTCTGGTGGTCGCACGCCACGTGGCCATGGCGCTGGACCGGATTCTGCACCGCGAGGACCTGGAAGAGACGGTGATGCGTCGCACCCTGGAGCTTTCGGCACTCAATGACGCATTGAGGCAGGAAGTGGCTGAACGACAGCGCGCCGAACATTTGCAGAGCGCGCTGTTCCAGATTGCTGAACTGTCGAGCCAGCCTGGCGACATGGCTGAGTTGTTTCAAACCTTGCATGGCATCGTCGGTGAGCTGCTGTTCGCGCAGAACTTCTACATCGCGCTGTTCGACGACGCGATCAGCGAAGTGACCTTTCCGTATTACGTCGATGAGCGGCAGACGAACTGCCCGCCTGCACGGCGTGGGTGCCGGGGCTTGACTGAGTACGTTATCCGTCAGCGCCGGCCTTGTCTGATTGACGTCGGCGAGGCTGAACGATTGGCGGCGCACKATGAAATCGAACTGGCCAATGAGTCTGTCCGATCCCACTCCTGGTTGGGCATTCCATTGTTCGATGGCGATGTAGTGCGTGGCGTGCTGGCGGTGCAAAGCTATACCTCGCAAGTGCGATATACCCTGCGTGACCAGGAACTGCTCACGTTCGTGTCACGGCACATTGACACAGCGTTGTCGCGACGTACTGCCGCCGAAGCGATTCATGCTGCCAACCTCAAGCTGGAAGCGCGGGTGCAAAACCGCACCCGCGAGCTCGATCACGC
>NZ_JBFULH010000809.1:0-1593 GCF_056400445.1 Pseudomonas sp. P5_B2
GTGACCAACTGGTTCCAGGGGTTTTCAGCCAAAACGTTGACATCGAAACGGTGCGCGGGTTTCTTTTTATCAAAACGACTGGCTACTTTGGCGATGATGGGGACAGGACCTTCTTCGACAGGGCTGAAGAGCTTTGCACCCCAACCCTCATCACCCGTTGGCAACATCTCCACAGCCCCTCCACCAACTCGCCACTGAACATCAATCCCTGAAACACTCCCCACACCGGGAACCCGCGAGTGAATCTGAACTTCCAACTGAAGGTCGGAACCGCGCACTGAAGGAAACCTTGTCGGCAGTTTGAAATCCTCGATTTCCAACCAGTTATGCCCCAGCTCCACCGTCTGCAAGGGCGAYGGCTCCAGCAGTTTCGAACAGCTGACATTGAATTTGAATTGACTGTCTCTGGAATTGCCACACACCATCGTCCACTTCCGGCCCGCCCCCTCGACAGGGTTGAAATCCTTAAGGTCAGGCGTGAACTCAATTCCCAGTCCTTCGGGTGTACTCTCCCCGGTCCAATACAACGCCAGTTCGGTGTCGGCCAATGCATGACCGCTCGCCAGCGCCAGCGCTACTTCATGGGTCGCGCCAAGGCAGGGATAACCCGTTTCATTACCCCAAACCCATTCACCCGACGGGCCACCCAGCGTAAATGTCGCACTCAGCCATGGGTCCTCCTGCAGTGCACGTACCTTGAACGCATACCGGGCATCCTCCTTTTTATAGTAGCTGTCAACGGAAGCCACGATTTCGCAATCGCCTGCACTATCCGGCTTCCAGGTAAAACCGGCCTCACCGTTCTCATCCGAAGGTTGTATGAGCAACACGACATCGCCCTCACCCGTCGGACCTTTCAGCGTCCAGGTGACCATACGATTGGCCAGTGGCGTTTTGGTGTAATGGGACTCCACCCGCATACGCAGATCCACCTGTTGATCGAGATCGATCACCGGGTAATAGGCGGCCTCCTGCACAGGAATGACATCGAGCTGGAAATGCCCGGAAACCGAATTCAATTGATAAACATCGGCGGTGTATTGACTGCGAATGCCGAGGGTGTGCTCAAACTTAATATCGTCAACCCTCCCGGCGCAGCTGATCGTCCAAGGCTCGCTGACTGACTGCTCTCGCCCCCATGGCGGGCCAGCATCGAGAATGCTCTCAGGATCAGTTTCGCCACCATTCACCAGCAATCCCGCATTTGTTCCGATCCATCGATTGTTTTCCTTCACGTACAGGTCTAATTGATGATCGGCACCAAAACACAGGTGCAGCTTATCACCGGGGCGTTGCGACTTGCCCTTGATCCTTACTTTTGTCAGCTGCAAAGGCTCCAGTAACAGCTCCACACGGACGAACGCGACACGCACGGCACCAGGTCTGCCTGGCCCGCCGTTGTCCGGACTGATGACGGTAAATTTTACAGTCTCTTCTTCAGGGTCGAGTGTGAGCGGGTGAGGGTACTTGACAAGGTTGAGCTCCAGCAGAACTTCGTCGCCACCCAACGCCGGTTCCAGGTCTGCCTTGCGCGAGGGCACAAGCCGCAGATCCTCCTCACCTCCAAGACCTGGGCTGATCCGCAATGTACCC
>NZ_JBFULH010000810.1:0-1593 GCF_056400445.1 Pseudomonas sp. P5_B2
TTTTATGTGGGAGCGAGCCTGCTCGCGATAGCGGTCGCACAGGCCCCGATTAACTATTTGCCGATTGCGATCTTCGGCGCCCAGGTCAGCCACTCATCTTCGAACTTGTCGAACAGCGGGAAGGTTTGCTCAGCCCGCGCCGGGCTACCCATGCGATCACCGTCCGGGGTGGCAAAGGCGACACCGCCCTGAATCAAAGTCTCTAGCGATTCGGTGCGCACCGTTGCACCTTTGAACAAGCCGTAGTCGAGACCAAAACCGCTGGTGTTCCAGAAACGCGTACCGCTGCGCACCAGCGAGGCGTATTTCGGCTCGATCAGTATGTGTATCAACACACGATCCGCCGTCTGCCCGAGCTCATAGCCAGTGACTTTGCCGACGGTAATTTCGCGATACGTCACCGGCACACCAGTTTTCAACGAACCACGGCGGGCGGCACTCAGCACCAGGCTCAAACCGGCCTCCTGCTTGGCCGACTCTGGTGGATTGGCCAAGACGACGAAGTTGGTTTGTGGCCCAAGATTTTTCGGTGCGGGCTGCACTTCGATATATTGGCCGGTGACCAGGGTTTCGAGGTTGGAGGACTTGATCAGACCCAACTCAGGTTTCACCACCCAAAACTGACTGCCGACCCGGGCGATGCGCTCTGGCACGACGGTGATCCGTGCGGTGAGCATCACCGATTGCAGATCATCAGTGAGGTCAACGTCTTCAATCTTGCCGACATCCAGGCCTTTGAATCGCACAGGCGTGCCGTTACGCAAGCCATCGGCGCGTTCAACCTTGATGGTGACCACTGTGCCTTTCTGATTGGCCTCGTCATGGTTGGCGAACAGGCGAAAACGCGGGATCTTCTTTTGCAGCGGAGCCTTGGCTTCAGGTGTCTCAAAGGCGATGCCGCCGGCCATCAGGCTCTGCAGCGATTCACTTTTGACCTGGATACCGTCCGTCAGCCCGCCCGTGAGCGTGATGCCGCTGGCGTTCCAGAATCGCGTCGAGGCGTTAACCAACCCTTCGTATTCCTTCTCGATGTGGACACCGATCACCAGTCGCTTCGTTTTCTTGGAGAATTGATAGCTCTGGACCGAACCGACCTTGACCTGCTTGTAGAGAATCGGGCTGCCGACTTCCAGCGAGCCGAGGTTTTCGGTGAACAACACCAGGTGCAGGCCCGGCGAACGCAAATCCAGCGGCGGCGCCTTGGGCCGCGCCACAAATTCGCGTTGCGGCGCTGAGCCCTTATCGCCAGGGCGCACCGCGATGTAGTTACCTTTGACCAACGCTTCCAGACCGGTGATGCCCGCGAGGGAAATCGACGGTTTGACCACCCAGAACTGAGTGCCGGTGACCAGGTAATCTTCAGCCAATGGATCTAGGGTCAATTCAGCAGTGGCACCGGACAGATCCGGATCAATCTTCAGCCCTTTCAGGTTGCCGACCTGAATACCTTTGTACATCACCGGCGTACGGCCAGCCTGCAAGCCTTCAAAATCGGTGAGTTTGACCTTGACCCGAATGCCGGCTGCCGCAGCGTCAAAGTCTTCGTAGAGACGGAACGGCAGGCTTGGATCGGTGGGCGGACTGTCTTTGCGA
>NZ_JBFULH010000811.1:0-1593 GCF_056400445.1 Pseudomonas sp. P5_B2
GTGATCTTCCTCCTGATCGTGCTGAGACTGCTGCTGCGCCAGAGCCTGCCGCGGCGCGGCGAGATCTTCCTCGGTATCGCCCTGACCGTGGTGGGCATGTGCGTTTTCAATCTCGGTCTGACCTACGGTCTGTCGAAGTTGGGAGGGAGTGCCGGCTCGCTGATTCCGGCGGCCTTCATGCAGACTCCCGGCTCGGACGACTCCCCACTTTATATGTATGAGGTGGGGTTGGTACTGGCCTTGGCTTTTGCCTGGGTGCTCGGGTACGGGGCAACCGTCGCCGAACCCGCACTGAATGCGCTCGGTGTAACCGCCGAGACGCTTACCAACGGTTTCATCCGCAAGCGCAGCCTTATCCGTGCAGTATCGATAGGTGTCGCCTGCGGTATTGCCGTGGGTGTGGCCAAGTTGGTGTTCGGCCTGCCACTGGTCTGGCTGGTGGTGCCGCCCTACCTGTTCGCGGTGCTACTCACGATTTTTTCGACCGAAGAGTTTGTCAATGTGGCCTGGGATAGCGCGGGTGTCACCACGGGGCCAATAACCGTTCCGCTCGTTCTGGCCATGGGGCTGGGACTGGGCAATGCCACCAACGCAGTCGAGGGTTTCGGAATTCTTTGTATGGCCTCCGTCGGCCCGGTCATCAGCGTCATGCTCCTCGGACAGTGGGCGCGTTTCCAGTTGTGGAGACAGACAAAGGCCGCCACGGAACAGCCTGCGAATCAATTATTGGGCACGGGAGAAGCGGGATGAAAGCTGAAGGAATTACCTACCTGACTGACGTCGCACTGATCACCTGCATTGTCCCCGTCGGGCGCGCAGACCTGGTGATCCGTGCGGCCCAGGGCATGGGCGCGCCAGGCGCCATTGTCTACCACGCCAGCGGGCTTGGCCCCCGTGAGCGGCTCGGCCTGCTCAGCATCGCCATCGATGCGGAGAAGGAAGTGGTGAGCCTGCTGGTCGCTGCCGACTATCAGGACGCGGTCCTCGAGGCGATCTATCACGCGGCCAATTTGAATGTTCCCGGCGCCGGAATGATCTACGCRACCCCCGTGGAAAAAGTCGCGACCTACATCCCCCGCGAGATGCTGAAACAGGAGACTGCCTCGTGAGTCTGGCGGTCGCGGGAGTACCCGGTGGGGCTGCAAAACTCATTACCTGCGTGTTGCCCGACGATGGCACCGAGCGCACGCTGCTGCAGCTATTACGAGAGACACATGGCATTACCCGCGCGGACAGCGTGAATTGCCGTGGCGTGGCCATCCTGCAGGCCGCCAAAGCTCCCCGCGATGAAGTGCCAGAGGCGGTGCTCACCCGGGTGGTCAATGTGGTGGTGGATGTAGCTCAGGCAGAAGAGGTGTTCGACTTTATTTGTGTAAACGCCAGGCTGACCGAGCCTGGCAGAGGGTTGATGTACATGTCGGCGCTGAATTTCGCTACGGCAGTGGCGATGCCTGAGGGGGTGACGGAAGAGCAAGGAGCGATACCGATTCGCTCAGAGCGCCAATAACTCCCCCCTATCGATCAATGATCGGGGTATTGGGAAGCGAAAGCCAGAACAGGCTCCCGCTGTTCGCAGTCCATTTAGCGCTTGAG
>NZ_JBFULH010000812.1:0-1586 GCF_056400445.1 Pseudomonas sp. P5_B2
TACCAGCACCTTGTAGTCGGTAAGCAGGCCGCGCTGGACGGCCTCGGAGAAGTTGATGACGAACAATTCTTTGCCGTACAGCGCTTCGTCATCCATCGAGCAGAGGGTGACTTCGCCAGACTCGGCCTTGACCTTGGCGCTGTCACCGTAGATACGCGGTGTGGCGGTCATGTACAGGCGCTTTGTGGCGCGGATGTAGTCGGCGTCGTGAACGCGCACGAAGGTGCTTTCGTCATCGTCGTCAAAGGTGGCGCCGGTGGTGCGGTGGGCTTCGTCACAGATGATCAGATCAAAAGCTGCCAGGCCGTGCTCATGCTGGGCGCGGCTGATAACGTCGATGGAGTGGTAGGTAGAGAACACCACGCTCATGTGCTCGGCATCGTGGCGCTTGAGCATTTCCGCCGCTAGGCGATCTGCCTTGGTAGTGGCCGGGTAGCGCAGTTCGTGAGCAAAGACCTGGGGAACATCCTCATCGGCCTTGCGCTTCTTGCCTACGTCGCTGTCGGAGCACACGGCGAAGCTGTGGAGCAGGGTTTCACTTTCCTGCGTCCATTCGGTGAGGGTCTGCGACAGCAGCGACAAGCTGGGCACCAGGAACAACACACGCTTGCCCTTACCTGCCTGTTGTTCAGCGATCTTCAGACTGGTGAAGGTCTTACCGGTGCCGCAGGCCATGATCAGCTTGCCGCGCTCGGCCTCTTTGAGGCCTGCTGCAACAGCATTCAGCGCAGTTTTCTGGTGATCCCGAAGCTGCTTGCGGGCCTTGAATGCAACAGCATGCTTGGGCTGGTATTTAGCCCAGTCGATCTGGCTGTCTTCCAGCGCTTGCAGGTCGATCTTGTTGATCGAAAGCTGTTGGCCCTGCAAGGCGTCTTCGGCGTGTTCGCTCCAGTTATTGGTGCTAGCAACGATRATGCGRTGCGAGAACGGMGCCTTGCCSGAKGCGGTAAARAAGCTRTCGATGTCYTTYTTCTGGACGCGGTAGTCCTCRGCGTACARCTTGCACTGGATGGCATGAAACTCACCGGTGCCCTGGGTGCGTGCGACTAGGTCGATGCCGGTGTCGCGACCGTCCAGCCCTTGCTCCTTTGCCCAGTCGGCATACATCCACACCTTGTCGTAAAGGTCGCGGTAGGTGGCCTCGTTGCGAAGGTAGGCGAAAATTAGCTCTTCGAAGTAGGTGCCTTTTTCGCGTTCGGTGACAGACGTAGATCGGTAGGTGTCGAGCAGGGATTGAAGGGCGGACATTGAAGAGGAATTCCTTTTAGGCACGACAGGTGCGTCATGGGCACCAAATCTCAGCAGTCTACCAATTGGAGAGAATTGCTACAGCTTCTGAGGGGGGCTGGGGGCACTTAGGTATCTGCGGATGACAAACCAAAAAGGCTGCCAGTTGGCAGCCTTTTTGGTGAAGCCGTTTCACATTTAGTGAGAAGGTTTCTCGATCTAGTGATTTTGAGCGGTTGCTGAGGTTCAATCCCAGCTCAACGCCCCACCAGTCTGATACTCAATAACCCGCGTCTCAAAGAAATTCTTCTCTTTCTTCAAGTCCATAATCTCGCTCATCCAAGGGAACGGGTTAGTCG
>NZ_JBFULH010000813.1:0-1584 GCF_056400445.1 Pseudomonas sp. P5_B2
CACTGATACCGACGACACCCCTGAATATCCGCTGCCTTCACCGACAGACCCGTTGAGTCGCGATCAACGTCCGCCAGATGACGACACGGCGGTGGAGCAACTGCCTGCTGATGATGTGAGGCGCGGTGATGGTGATGTCGAGGCGGATCCTGAGGATCCGGACATTGCCGGTGATGATTACTCGGGTGAACCTAGCTGAAAAAGCCGCTGGTCGATTGTGCGGCAACTTTAAAAAGCGAGCGCTGCCACATCAGGTATGCACCTTTTAAAGGAGATGCACCATGATCAGTTCAAAGTTAACAGCCCTGATCATTGCAGGGCTGTTGTCGGTTGGCTCATTGACCGCGGTTGCTCAATCCAATGGGAATGATGCGCCTGTGGATAAAGGGGGAATGCCTCCATATACCGAAATGAATGCGAATTCCGCGGATGGTAAGGCGTTGCCGCCTGGTTCTATCCCAAGCGGGAATGGCGGGGATGCTAATGGGAGCAGCACCGGGTCGGGGACTGGAAGTGGGGTAGTGAGTGGTGGGAGTTCGATGGGGGATGAGGCTGAAAACGCTGGTAGTGTTGGCAATAGTGGCACTGGCGGTGTCCAAAAGTAGAACGGTACTTAATGCTAAAAAAGGTTCAAGGTGGCAAAGCCCAGCTATAAGTTGGGCTTTTTTGATAATCGGTGTTCACGACTCCTGGCCCCCCATGCTAGTGTGCTATAAACATGTGTGTACACCTATTTTTCTAACGATTCGATCCACCGTTTATAGAAATCCCGTTGTTTCTCAATGTCGTTCGTAATATTGATTTCCTCATAGTCGAATATTCTCACAATATGCTCGGGCTCTGCTGGTCTGCCTAATTGAAGTTCATACGCTACAAGTCCTGCGGACATTTGCGATGACATTCGCGAAGTGTAAACGTTGATTTTTGCTCCTTTGCATAGAAATTTAGTTTCGGGAAAATCCGCTCGCAATAGACCAAGACATTCAAGCAGGTCGTGGGCTTTATATGTCTTGTTTGGATTGCTGCTGAATCGTAAGGTTGGCAGGACTCCCTCGCGGCCGCATTCAATTGTAGAGGTATAGGTGATGCCGTCGGAATGGGTGGCTATTTCAAATGTTTTCATAAGCGTCTTTGAGTTAGAGGTTGTTTTTAATCTGTGTTGACTATTCTTTAAGGATTGTAGCCAGCGGTGGAAGAAGTCAGTTTGCAGTTGTGGATCATTAATAATGCCTTGGTCGTCATAATGAAATATATTAACAAGATCCTTTCGTGACGCGCGGACGCCTAATTTGTGCTCGTAAGCCATAATCCCACAGCTCATTTGTGAGGACATGCTGGACGGTCGCACATTTATTTTTGCGCCTTTACATAGAAATTTAACATCAGGAAGCGATTTGATTATTTTTCCAAGACATTCATAAATATCAAGCCCTGATAAATTTTTCGTCCATCCACTTTCTAGTGTTACCTTGATGGTTGATTTTTGTGTGTCGTAATCGAGAACTGCTATTTCTAATTTTCCGGCGATCAAAATAGAAATTTTCTCCATTGTCATTTGTCGATCTCTGAGGGCTTGGTATAGAG
>NZ_JBFULH010000814.1:0-1583 GCF_056400445.1 Pseudomonas sp. P5_B2
GTGCACCCCAAGCGGACTCGAACGGGCAAGGTCAGGATCTAAATGTATATCGAGAGGATCGTACTTGGCAGCAAAGGCGATAATTTGTTCCGTTGTGATAGGAACAGATTGCTTGGCTGTCCACGTTCTACCTGGGGTGAGGTCTTCCCAATACAGCTCTTTCTCTGCCACGGTATCTCCTGGATTTTGTAGCGTTAAACTCGCGACAAGCCAGCCCCTTCGACATGATCAACTGTTAGGGGCCGGTAGTTCACAGACAAATCCTTTGCGCAAAAAAGATTTCCGAGGCGAAGCGGGAGACTTATTACAGCCAGTCAACGCTCCTCTATGAGAGGAGTTCGATAGCAATCGCGGTCGACTCGCCGCCGCCAATGCACACAGAAGCGATGCCACGCTTTAGCGTGTTCTGCCTCAAGGCATTTATCAACGTAACAACAACACGCGCGCCTGAGGCGCCAATCGGGTGCCCCAAAGCGCATGCCCCACCGTGGACATTTAATTGCTCATGTCCGACGTTCAAGTCTCGGATAACAACCATGGGAACCACGGCAAAGGCCTCATTGATCTCAAAGAGATCAACATCGTTTATTGACCAGTTGGTTCGCTCGAGCAAGCGTTTAATCGCACCGACCGGAGCGGTGGCAAAGAGGCCCGGAGCGTGCGCGTAAGATGCATGACCTGCTATCCGGGCCAACGGTGTAAGGCCCCTACGCTCAGCTTCAGACAAGCGCATCAGCACGAGGGCAGCTGAGCCATCCGAAATAGAGCTGGAGTTCGCAGCAGTCACCGTCCCGCCTTCGCGAAAAGCAGGTTTCAACGTAGAAATTTTGTCGATCCGGGCCTTACCTGGTTGTTCATCGCTTTCAATCGAAACCGTCTCACGGCCAGATGAAGCCAGCACAGGGACAATCTCGTCCTGAAAACGCCTTTCGGTGATTGCCTTCTGCGCTCGCGTCAACGAGCTGATCGCAAACTCATCCTGCTGGCTTCGAGTGAATCCATAACTCTGAGCACAGTCTTCGGCGTATGTGCCCATGAGCCGGCCTTTCTCGTAGGCTTCTTCCAACCCATCGAGAAACATATGATCAATAATTTTGCTGTGGCCCATTCGATAACCTGACCGAGCTCGCTCCAACAGGTAGGGAGCGTTTGACATGCTTTCCATACCTCCGGCAACCACCACCTCCGCGCTCCCGGCGTGGAGAAGGTCATGGCCGAACATCAGCGCTTTCATGCCAGAGCCGCACATCTTGTTGACTGTTGAGCACACCACTTGCTCCGGGAGATTCGCCAACAGGGCAGCTTGGCGAGCCGGAGCCTGGCCTTGCCCAGCTTGTAGCACGCATCCCATGATGACCTCGCCAATGTCACTGGGCTGCAGGCTGGCTCGTTCCACGGCGGCACGAATTGCAACTGCACCCAGCTGCGCAGCGGTGACTTCCTTGAAATTCCCAAGAAAGCCTCCTAACGGAGTTCGGACAGCACTGACAATGACGATAGGGTCGGTATGGCTCATAACTGAATCCTCTGTTTCATGTTGGGGGGCTTGTGCCCGTTCACAGACTTTTAGCTCGATCTATTTC
>NZ_JBFULH010000815.1:0-1577 GCF_056400445.1 Pseudomonas sp. P5_B2
GGTATTCGCTGTCGCCCTACGGATGGTTTTCCAGCTTGCGGAAATACGGCAGGACGTCCTTGAAGCCCCAGCCTTCGTTGCCGTTGGCCGCCCAATCATCAAAGTCGTGGGCTTGGCCGCGGACGTAGATCATCGCGTTGATCGAACCCGAACCGCCCTGCACTTTGCCCCGTGGTGCATAGATTTCGCGGCTGTTGAGCTGCTTTTGTGGCTGGCTGTAATACATTCAGTTGAAGGTCGGGTTGTAATACATTTTGGCGAAGCCGACCGGGATCTTGAACCACAAGGAACTGTCCTTGCCGCCCGCCTCCAGCAGCAACACCGAATGTTTGCCGCTGGCCGAAAGCCGGTTGGCAAGGATGCAGCCTGCGGCGCCAGCGATGATGGAGTCGCATGTCATGCAGGGTTAGCGCGTAAGTCGTTGTACAAAAAAAAACCCATCTGTCAGATACGACGCAAAACCTGTGGGAGCGGGCTTGCTCGCGAATGCGTCAGCCGAATCAACACTAGCATCAACCCTAGGCAAATAGTCAGATAGGCACCATCGATACCACCACCAAAACAATAAACCGGCCCGACGTAATACCAGAGGCCGGTACGGAGCCCTCCTTCCATGCGTCAACTGCCCTCGCTCAATATGCTGCGCGTCTTCGAAGAGGTCGCGCGTCATCGCAGTTTCAGCCAGGCGGCGCTGGGCCTGAACGTCACTCAAGGGGCGGTCAGTCGCCAGATCAAGCAACTGGAAGACTACCTTGGCGTCGCGCTGTTCGTGCGCACACCACAGGGCTTGTCGCTGACCGAATCCGGCATCGCCCTCTCCCCGCACCTCGCGCAAGCCTTTGACCACATTGAACGTGCCCTGCAAGCCGTGCGCGTGCCCAACCTGCGTCAGCGTCTGAGAATCCTCGCGCCGCCGACTTGGGCGACGCGCTGGTTGTCGGCGCATTTGCGCGTGTTCTGTCAGCGCTATCCGGACATCAGCCTGAGCGTGACCAACCAGACCGGCCACGACAACCTCGCCGAAATCGACTGCCACATCCGCTTCGGCCTCGAAGCTAACAGCCATTGCAGCAGTCAATTGCTGGTCATGGAGCGGCACATCGCCGTGGCCAGTCCAGAGTTGTTTAGCGACGGGCAGCCGCCGGATCTGCGGCAGTTTCCTTTGCTGCACATCTTGCACGATGGCAAGCGTTTGAAGGTCTGGGAAAACTGGCTCGCAGCCATGGGACGGGATGATGTCGATGCCAGGCAAGGACTGGAATTCAGTACCCTCGACCAGGTGATTCACACTGCGCTGGCGGGGGGTGGTCTGGCGGTGATTGACCGGCAGATGATCGAGAAGGAATTGGCCAATGGCAGCTTGCTGCCGATTACCCCGGTGGAAGTAATCGGGCCGTATGGCTATTGGCTGGATGTGGCGAATGACAAATTGGGATTGTCGAAGGTGCGATTGTTTACGGACTGGTTGGGGTTGGTCAGTAATCCTTAAAACCACCGACATTCCCTGTGGGGGCGGGCTTGCTCGCGAAGGCGGCGTATCAGTAAATATTGATAGTGACTGACACTCCGTCTTCGCG
>NZ_JBFULH010000816.1:0-1575 GCF_056400445.1 Pseudomonas sp. P5_B2
GATCTGGAAACCGGCATGCGTGGCTACCTGTTGACTGGGGATGAACACTTTCTTGATCCCTACGAGACGGCCAAGCCGAGAATAACGGTCGCCCTCAACACCTTGCTCGAACTCACCGCCGACAATCCGGCGCAGACTGATCGTGTGCGTCGTCTRCAAGCACTGCAGACCGAATGGACCACCTACGCGCAATCGATGATCGATTTGCAACGAGCCAGCGGTGATTACCGTGCCGCGGTCAAGACAGGGCGCGGCAAGCGGCTGACCGATGAAATTCGCAAGCAGTTCGAAGAAGTGATCGATATGGAGCAGCAGTTGCGCGCCACGCGTAACGACGACGTGAGCCGAACCACGATCTGGAGCATCGGCCTGTACCTACTTTTCGTCGCCGGTATCAGCGCCTTGCTGGCCTATATTGGCCGTCGCGATCTACTCAGTCTCTCGCAAGTCTACAGTGCCAACCTTGCCGCGCAGCAAGCCAGCGCCCGGCGTCTGGAACAACAAGCCTGGCTGCGCAATGGCCAGACCGAGCTGGCCGAGCAAGTGTTGGGGCAACTGAGCCTCAATGTATTAGGCCGCAACATTTTGCAATTCTGCGCGCAGTACCTCGGCACCGCCGTCGCCGCCATTTATGTTCGCGACGACCATGGCGGCCTCAAGCGTATTGCGTCTTACGGTTTCTCGCGTGAGCAGGAGGAACGTGACCAGCAGATCTACAGCGATGAAGGGATTGTCGGTCAGGTCGCGAACCAGGCTCGCCTGATTCGTCTTGATGACGTTCCGAGCGACTACTTCAAGGTCAATTCCGGCCTGGGCGAAGGCCTGCCGCATAGCGTGCTCGTGGTGCCGACCAGTGATGACGAGCGGGTCAATGGCGTGATCGAGCTGGGTTTCCTGCGCCCGCTGAATGATCGTGATATCGAGTTGCTTGAATTGATTGCCGGCAACATCGGCACCTCGATCGAGGCTGCTCGCTATCGCCAACGCTTGCAGGAAGTGTTGGGCGAAACCCAGCATCTCAATGAAGAGCTGCAAGTGCAGCAAGAAGAGCTCAAGACCGCCAACGAAGAACTCGAAGAACAGTCACGAATTCTCAAGGAGTCCCAGGCGCACCTGGAAACCCAGCAGGTGGAGTTGGAGCAGACCAACGAGCAGCTCGCCGAGCAGGCGCAGATCCTGGAGGATCAACGCGATGCCATGGACCTGAAAAACACCGAGCTCAATCAGGCTCAGGTGCAACTTGAGGATCGCGCCCTGGAATTGCAGCGCTCCAGCAAGTACAAGTCCGAGTTTCTCGCCAATATGTCCCACGAACTGCGCACGCCGCTGAACAGTTCGTTGATCCTGGCCAAATTGCTCGCTGAAAACCCTCAGGAAAATCTCACTGCCGAGCAGGTGAAGTTCGCCGAGTCGATCTATTCCGCCGGTAATGACTTGCTCAATCTGATCAACGACATCCTCGACATTTCCAAGGTCGAGGCCGGCAAGTTGGAGATGCATCCTGAAAATGTCAGCGTCGAGCGTCTGGTAGACGGCTTGCGCGGGATGTTCGAACCGATGGCAACTGACAAGAAC
>NZ_JBFULH010000817.1:0-1575 GCF_056400445.1 Pseudomonas sp. P5_B2
TACCTGCTGTAGGTAGCTATTTCTCTACTCTCGATATTCTGGGAGAGGGGGCGGAGCGCTTGATCGTCGGGGAGCCATTCCCGAGTTTTCTCGGTGGTAATCCAAATAGCCCTGCTGCCTTTTTTCACGGTAAAGACAAGCAAGCCAAGAGTTCGGGGCAGGGGGGATTGCAGTTGCGTTACGCAGCTGAATCTGTCGATTACGGTCTTTATGCTATCCAATACCATGATAAAACGCCCCAGTTGTACCTCCGTCCTGGTGTAACTGCCCCGAATTTTTCCACCGGGCAAGTGGGTGAATTCTACTGGGTGTATCCGGAGGATATTCGCGCCTTGGGCGCAAGTTTTACCACATCAGTGGGGGAGTACAACTTTGCCGGGGAAGCGTCTATGCGCTGGAACATGCCCTTGGTATCCAATGGTCAGGTCGTACTGCCTGGTGTAGAGGCGGACAACGACGACCATCCGCTCTATGCGGTTGGGCGTACAGCCCATGTGAATTTGAACGTTCTCGCTTCTCTTGAGCCATCCTTCATATCCAATGAGGCCAGCTTGATAGGAGAAATTGCCTGGAATCGGTTGCTGAAGGTTACTGAAAACCGATCAGCTCTGGATCCGAATGCAACAGACGACGGGGTTGGACTCAAGTTGGTGTATTCGCCAACTTATCGTCAGGTCTTCTCGGGCGTCGACCTTAGTGTTCCGCTGGGTGTCAGCTATTTCCCTATGGGTAAGTCAGCTGTGTTGGGCAGTTTCGGGCCTGATAAAGGTGGCGAATTCAATATCGGTGTAAGCGCTACCTACCTTGATCGTGTCACTTGTGGTCTGACGTACACTCATTATTACGGTCCGGATGACACTACGCTCAATGAAGCAAGTCAGTTCAACTATAAGCAAGCAATGAAGGATCGGGATTATCTGGCCTTCTCGATCAAGAGCACTTTCTAAGAGGATTTGAACATGACTTCTCGATTTAAATTTAGTGCCGCTTACTTTGTCATCATGAGTGCTATTGCTTTAAGTGCGTCCGCGATGGCTGCCGGAGTAGATGATTTGGGTAAAAGCCTGACACCGTTGGGGGCGGAGCGGGCCGGTAATGCGGATAAAAGTATCCCTGCATGGGAGGGTGGATATACCACCGTTGATCCGACTTATCAGAAGGGTGGTAAGCGTGGCGATCCTTTTGCCGCGGATAAGCCTCTTTTTAGCATTACTTCAAAGAACATGGCCCAGTACTCAGAAAAGCTGAGCGATGGTGTTAAAGAAATGTTCAAACGGTATCCAGACACCTATCGAATGGATATCTACCCTACGCGTCGATCTGCAGCGGCTCCGCAGTGGGTATATGACAATACTGCCAAGAATGCGGTTAATGCCAAGCTGGTAGAGGGTAGCGCGGGGCCAATGCCTGAAGGGGCCTATGGCGGAATTCCGTTTCCGATTCCGAAAAATGGTGACGAGGCGATGTGGTACCATCTGCTGAGTTGGAGCGGTACTTCGATTACAAGAGACGCTCGCTTCTTTCTGATGACCGCCGATGGTCAACAGGTCATGTCTACCGATGGTCGTGCTATCC
>NZ_JBFULH010000818.1:0-1575 GCF_056400445.1 Pseudomonas sp. P5_B2
CTCCTACATTGGAATTTTGGTGATCTCGGGGCCGGGTTACTGCTCCAGCTTCTGAGGGGTTTCCTGCCCCATGCAGCGCACGGCTTTTTTCTTGTTGTTGACCAACACACCGGTCAGGCCTTTTTGCTCCATGTCGAACAGCACCAGCACGCCATCGATGCACTGGGCCACTTGCGCGGCCGGTTCCAGGGAGACTTTGTAGTCTTCGCCCGGCACGGTCTTGAGCATGGTGAAGTCGCTGAGCAGCAACGCATCCTCAGGCTTGGCGAAATGCAGGTAGCCGTAGAACCACAAGGCGCCAACGGTGCCGAGGATGCTGCAGATACCGGTGATGATCAGCGGGATGGCGTTACGTTCTTCACTCATTTCGGGCTCTCTGATGGTTCATCTTCTGAATTCGGGGGTGCCGGGTAATTGGGGATTTCACCCAAGCGGCGCAGGCCGTTGAAATGCTGCGGGTCATCGAGATAACGCAGCATGACTTTTTGCCAGACCGGGTTGGTCAACGTCTGCACATGACCGCCTCGGGTCAGTTGCAGCACGCGTGGCGGCGGCGCAGCTTGATACAGACGGATGCCGTTGGAAAGCGGCACGATCGGATCGTCGATGCTGTAGTAGAACAGTATTGGCACACCTTTGAGCTGTGCTATCGAGTTGACTGCGCTGTCACCGTCCGGCACCAGCCAGGATAACGGCACCTGGACCGGCCAGGTCAGCCATGAGGTACTCAAGACAAATTGGCCGACACTGCGATAGCTGCCGGGCACCCCGTCAAGAACCATGGCCTTGAGTTGTTTCTGGCGCTCGGGGTGTTGAACCAGATAGTGCACGGCCATCGAGCCACCGAGGCTTTGGCCGAGCAGGATCAGCGGTTTGCCTTTGACCTCGGGTGCCTGATCGAGCCATTTGAACGCGGCGTCAATGTCCTGATAGATCGCCGGCAGGCTCGGTTTCCCTTCGGATAAACCGTAACCGCGATAGTCGATCATCAGCACTTGATAGCCGTGCCTGGGCAACCAATAGCTCCCACCCAGGTGCATCGGCAAATTGCCGCCGTTGCCGTGTAAATGCAGGATTGTGCCYTTGACCTCGACCCCTTCCTTGGCCGGTAACCACCAGGCGTTCAGCTTGAGGCCATCTGCAGTGACGAGAGTGACGTCGCGGTAGTCGAGATGAGCTTTTTCCGGGGTGAACAGCTGGCCGGGCTCGGGATAGAACAGCAGGGAGCTGCAACCGCTCAAGGTCAGAAGCAGACAAAAAATGCCGAGGAATCTCATCCGTTGAAACCTCGCAGATATGGATTGAAATACAAAACCCTGTAGGACTGAGCCTGCTCGCGATAGCGGTGTGTCAGTCAACATCAATGCTGAATGTTGAACCGCTATCGCGAGCAGGCTCACTCCCACAGGGGTATTCGTGATCGTTAGAGGATGTTGGAGTAATCCGCTTCGATCCGGTCCAGGCTCAGGTGGTTGAGGAAGTTGGAGAAGCACATCCACGCCGACAGCGCGTTCAGGTCGCGGAACTGTTCCGGCAGATACTTCGGCGGCACCACCAGCCCTTCATCAACCAACT
>NZ_JBFULH010000819.1:0-1570 GCF_056400445.1 Pseudomonas sp. P5_B2
GTTCCTCGTCACCCCTATCTTGATGGCTATGTAAAAAGTTGGGAGAGCCTAGCACTCGTCATCCAGGCGGCGCTTGAAGCAACGCCCAGAAATTGATGAACCATCGGCGTTTGCGTTTGATGGTGCCGGCAACAGTGATTAATCCACCATGAACGCAAAAAAAACTGGCAATTCACACCACCGATATGCGCCACTACCCCCATTCAATGCGGAGTACCCCGTTATGAGCGAGCCCGTGTTTGGCGATCGAATCGTGCAGAACCTGCTCGATACCGATTTCTATAAACTGACGATGATGCAGGCAGTGCTGCACAACTACCCGAACGTCGAAGTCGAATGGGAGCTTCGTTGCCGAAACAGTGAAGATTTACGCCCGTATCTGGCGGAGATCCGTTTCCAGATCGAGCGCCTGGCAGAACTTAGTCTGAGCGCCGATCAATTGAGCTTTCTGGAGCGCATCAGCTTTCTAAAGCCGGATTTCCTGCGGTTTCTCGGGCTGTTCCGCTTCAACTTGCGCTACATCCACACCGCCATCGAAAACGGCGAGCTGTTCATCCGCCTGCGTGGGCCGTGGCTGCATGTAATTTTGTTCGAAGTCCCGCTGCTGGCGATCGTCAGTGAAGTGCGCAACCGCTATCGCTACCGGGAAGTTGTGTTGGAACAAGCCCGCGAACAGCTTTACCGCAAGTTCGACTGGTTGACCGCCAACGCCAGCAGTGACGAATTGTCCGAGTTGCAGGTAGCCGATTTTGGTACGCGCCGTCGCTTTTCCTACCGCGTACAGGAAGAAGTGGTGAACGTGCTCAAGCACGACTTCCCCGGACGCTTCGTCGGCACCAGTAATGTGCACCTGTCCAGGGAACTGGACATGAAACCGCTGGGCACCATGGCCCACGAATGGATCATGGCCCACCAGCAACTGGGTCCACGGCTGATCGACAGTCAGATTGCCGCGCTCGACTGCTGGGTGCGCGAGTACCGCGGCCTGCTGGGGATTGCCCTGACCGACTGCATCACCACGGATGCCTTCCTCGGCGATTTCGATCTGTTTTTTGCCAAGCTTTTCGACGGTCTGCGCCACGATTCGGGTGACCCGGTGCTGTGGGGCGAGAAAGCCATCGCCCACTATCACAAACTCGGTATCGACCCGATGAGCAAGACACTAGTGTTCTCCAACAGCCTGACACTACCCAAGTCCCTGGAAGTATTCCGCGCGTTGCGGGGCCGGATCAATGTCAGCTTTGGCATCGGCACCCACCTGACGTGTGATATTGCGGGTGTCGAACCGATGAACATCGTGTTTAAAATGACGGCCTGTAACGGTCAGCCCGTCGCAAAAATTTCTGATGAGCCTGGCAAGACTCACTGCAAAGACCCGAATTTTGTCGCCTATTTGCGACACGTTTTCAAAGTACCTGCCGCCCTTTCAAGCACATCTAGCAAGGAGTGAATTCATGCAAGCCGTACAGCGTGAGATTGCTGAGCAGCTCAAGGTTCAACCGCCGTTCGCCAACGAAGCCGCCCTTGAGGCCGAAGTCGCCCGGCGGGTTAACTTCATTCAGGATTGTCT
>NZ_JBFULH010000820.1:0-1567 GCF_056400445.1 Pseudomonas sp. P5_B2
CGCAAAAACGGCTCATGCCGTAGCGGCTCAAACCCTGCTCCGCGATCCCGCGAATCTCCAGCCAGGTGGCGTTGATGTTTTCCCACATGTCGGCGGTGATTCGCCCACGCACCGCATGGGCGCTGGCCCGAGCGGAGCCGAGGCAACTGTAGATGCTCGCCGGGTTGGCCGCATCCAGGGCGAAGAAATGCAGCAACCGTTCGGCATGCAACGCGCCGTGGCGCTCCAGATAGTCGTCCAGGGTGCCGGTGATCAGCAGCGGCATGGCGAGTTCGTGCAGCCCGTCACCGCGACCATCCTGTGGCATCAACGACAGCGAATAACTGATGTCGAGCATCCGTGCGAGGTTTTCCGCCCGCTCCAGGTAACGCGACATCCAATACAAATCCGAGGCAGTTCTACTTAACATGGCAGGCTTCCTTCAATCCTCGACCACCCAGGTGTCCTTGGTTCCGCCACCCTGGGATGAATTCACCACCAGAGAGCCTTCACGCAGGGCGACACGGGTCAAACCGCCGGGCACAACCCGGGTTTCGCGGCCAGACAATACAAACGGACGCAGGTCGATGTGGCGTGGGGCGATGCCGTTTTCGACAAAGGTCGGACAGGTCGACAGGGACAACGTCGGTTGCGCGATGTACGCATGGGGCTTGGCTTTGATCCGTGCACGGAACGACTCGATTTCCGCCGCCGTCGCCGCCGGCCCCACCAGCATTCCGTAACCGCCGGAGCCCTGGGTTTCCTTGACCACCAGATCGGGAAGATTGGCCAGGACGTGGGACAGTTCAGAGGGGTTGCGGCACTGGAACGTCGGCACGTTTTTCAGGATCGGTTCTTCGTCGAGGTAGAAACGGATCATGTCGGTGACAAACGGATACACCGACTTGTCGTCCGCGACCCCGGTGCCGATGGCATTCGCCAGCACTACGTTGCCGGAGCGGTACGACGACAGCAGCCCCGGAACGCCCAGCATCGAATCCGGATTGAACGCCAGCGGATCGAGGAATGCGTCGTCAAGGCGACGGTAGATCACGTCGACGGCTTTCGGCCCGTCCGTGGTTCGCATGAACACCTTGTCATCGCGCACGAACAGGTCTGCACCTTCCACCAGTTCAACCCCCATCTCCCGGGCCAAAAAGGCATGTTCGAAAAACGCGCTGTTGAAGCGACCCGGCGTCAGCACCACCACGCTCGGGTTGTCGATCGGACTGGAACTTTTCAGGGTATCCAGAAGCAAATTCGGATAGTGATCGATGGGAGCGATGCGTTGCGCCGAGAACAACTCGGGKAACAGGCGCATCATCATCTTGCGGTCTTCGAGCATGTAGCTCACGCCGCTGGGTGTACGCAGGTTGTCTTCGAGCACGTAGTACGTGCCGTCGCCGTCGCGCACCAAATCGACGCCAGAAATGTGCGAATAAATATCCCGATGCAGATCCAGCCCTTGCATCGCCAACTGGTATTGCTCGTTGGCCAGCACTTGCTCGGCTGGAATGATGCCCGCCTTGATGATGCGCTGCTCGTGATAGAGGTCGGCAAGGAACATGTCCAATGCCTTGACCCGCTG
>NZ_JBFULH010000821.1:0-1565 GCF_056400445.1 Pseudomonas sp. P5_B2
CAGCTCAGGCAGCGCTGATGAATTTGAAGAGAATTTTCAAGGTAAAAAAGAAAATGGCGTACACCGGAAGGTGAACGCCATTTTCGTTACTCGAGGGTTTATGTATTTGTTTTATGCGCGCGGTATCAAGCAAAAATACGCAACAGAATCGTCGCCAGGATCMCCGTCGAAGCACCGCCGATGCGCGTAGAGATCTGTGCGAATGGCATTAGCGACATACGATTGGACGCTGACAGTATCGCTACATCACCCGTGCCCCCAAGGCCGCTGTGGCAGCAGGTCACGATGGCCGATTCGATGGGGTACATTTTCATCAGATTGCCGATGAAAAAACCTGCGACAGTCATCGAGACCACGACCGATACGCAGACCAGAACGTAACCGATAGAAAAGACTTTTACGACGCTGTCGAGTGGGACATACAGCATGCCCAGACCGATCATGACAGGCCAGATGAAAGCGGCGGAAACCAGTTTGTAGAAACTGTTTGCACCTTTTTCCAGATTTTCGGGCAGAACACGGGCGTATTTAAAGAGTACGGCTGCGAGAATCATCATGACGGGGCCGGGAATTCCTACGACTTTCTCAAGCAGACCGCCCAGGACGAAGAAAGCGCAGATGATCAAAACGCCTGCGCCCATCAATCTGAAATCGAAAACCGAGCTGCTCTCTTCTTTGACCTGGAATTTGTCATTCTCGTCTTTGGCACGAATCAGTGACCCCTCACCATTGAGGTGCGGGCGTTTGAGCGCCAGACGAGCCAGATAACCAGCGCAGATAATCGCTGCAATGTTGCCGACCACAGCGGCGGGCGCCAATTGAGCAACGTAGATGTCCGGCGTGCCACCGAGGATCGCCGAGTAGGCCAGCGACAGTGGCAAGATCCCTTCACCAATACCCCCGCCAATGATCGGAACAATGATGAAAAAGAAGGTGTGGTAGAAGCTGTAGCCGACGAGTTTGCCTACAAGAAGCCCACTGCCCACGGCGGCCAGGGTACCCACGAGCAATGGGATGAACATGCGGATCATGCCCTGTACGAGAATAAAGCGACTCATCCCCAGAATGCTGCCAACGACCAGGCTGGCAATGACGAAATACAGGAAGTTGGCTTCCTTCATCAGCATTTTGGTCGCGTCAATCGTGGCGGGCCCGAAGAAGCCGTAGAACACCAGCACCGACGGCAACATCAAGCACAGAATGGCGCCTCCACCGATTTCCTTCAGTATCGGCAGACGCGAACCCAATTGACCGAAAAACACGCCCATCGTCATGATGACGGCAAGTCCACCGATCATGTTTTTGGGCAGAAACCCCAAGTGCGCCGAGAGAAAAACGATCAGGGCGATGCCGAGAAATATCGGCAGTGGGATAACACCGATTTCGTAGGCGGATAGACCGCGCAGGCGTTGCAGAAATCCGACATCACCCGTGCGATCGACTTTCAGGGGCTGCTCATATGAATTGTTCATGATGCTATTTTCCTCATGTTGTTTTTATCGAGGATTCAGAAACCACGGTTAACCGGGCTTTGTTTGCCACTCGGTATTGCGATGGTATCCTTC
>NZ_JBFULH010000822.1:0-1562 GCF_056400445.1 Pseudomonas sp. P5_B2
ATCCAGGCCTGGACGAACACGTCGTTATTGGCGTAGGCAATCACATCAGTGGTGGTATCACCGACCCCGGTTGATTGCCCGATGTAAAACGCCAGGCGCATATCACTCTGCAAGTCCTTATAGGGATCGGCCACGATCACATCGGTGAACGGGAAATAGATAGCGGCGCGCTGATACGCGGCCTCAAGAGTGGCATCGATTGTGGCCGGCGCCTCAGCTTGGGCGAGCAGGTTTTCCTTCGGCTCGAACGCATAGGCTTGCTCGCCGTCGTAGTAGAACTCAGTCGGATGACCATCGCCGGAGGTCAATACGCGCAAACGATTCGGTCGCTGCAGGTTAACCAGCGCCACGGTGTTGTAGGCCAATGGTGGCCCCAATCGACTGGGCCTTTCGTAAGTGGTGATGGCCTTGAAGCTCAGGCTTGGGGCGCCTGCTAGCTTAGCGCTCATGGCCTTCAGAACTTCCAGCGCCTTGGGTTCCAGTTCAACTGCGGAGGTACTGCCCGCAGGTTTTTCCTCTGCCAGAGACGGCATCGCATAGCACCCGATCACCAGACTCAGGGACAACAACCGGACATACTGTTTCATTGCCAACATCGTTTGTGCTCCGCAAAGTCGGGGTAACGGATGAGCGTCTGGTCATGGAAAACCTGCGACCCTATAGTCGTGATCAGCCACGCCATCAGGTGGTGTGTTTGTTAGTGATCGGGGAAAGCAACTGTTTCACCGTAGCTTGAATCCAGTTGCAAGACTCGATTTGTAGGGACCGTAGCGAAAAACCCTGTTGCCAGGGCTTGCGCAGACAGATCTCTGGAATAGAGCCAACCCTGCCCCAACGAAACGCCGGCGTTGAGCAATAGCTCGGCCTGCTCGGGCAATTCGATGCCCTCCGCCACCACGTTCAGCTTCATGGCGTGAGCCAGATCGACCACATGACGCCAGATGGCATCGGGTGCATGGCAACGCTCAAGCGTCAGAAAGGAGCGATCGATTTTCAATATGTCAAAAGGCAAATGCTCCAGATAGGCGAGACTCGAATAGCCGGTTCCAAAGTCGTCGATAGCCATACGGTGACCGTTCTGGCGTAGCTGATCCATTCGATAACCTGCCAGCTGTGTATCCGCCAACGAACTTTCTGTCAGCTCGAATACGATTCGGTTTGGGGGTACCCCATGCTCGGAAAACAGTACGAATAGATACTCGGCGAAATCGTCATTTGATAAATCCAGGGGTGACAGATTGATCGTGATGTACAGCCCCTCACAGTCCCGAAACCAGGATGCAAAGTCCTGTGCAGCCTGTCGGCAGACCCAGCGCGTCAGCTCATGCATCAAACCGTAACGCTCGGCTTGCGCAATGAAAATCGCGGGGCTCATCGGCGTACCTCCGGGACTCCAGCGCAGTAATGCTTCAGCGCCCCTCCAGACCCCTGTGCTCATCTCGACGATGGGTTGATAGTTTAGTCGCAACTGGTTATTGCGCATTGCTCGGGAGAGTTTTGCGCCCAAGGAAAAATGTCTGCGATAAAGTTGCCTTGCGGCCATCCCCCCCATCGACAAAACG
>NZ_JBFULH010000823.1:0-1561 GCF_056400445.1 Pseudomonas sp. P5_B2
GTAAATGGCACCTGGGGCTGGAAGCAGATCAGGGGCCGGATCAACGCGGGTTTGAGCAGTCTTTTACACTGTTGGAGGGCGGGGCTGCCCACTTCAAACCCTCGAACATCGACCCGACAAAAATCGAGCAGGTGCACTATCGCGAAAACGGCAAAGCGGTGGAATTGCCAGAGAATTTTTACTCCACGGACTTCTATACCGACAAGCTGATCAGCTACCTGCAGAACCGCCAAAAGGACGGCAAGCCTTTTTTTGCCTACGCTGCTTACACCGCTCCACACTGGCCCTTGCAGGCACCCAAGGAATACCTGGACAAGTACAAAGGGCGGTTTGATCAGGGGTATGACAGCGTACGTTTGGCGCGTATCGAACGGATGAAAAGTCTTGGCCTTATGGCCAACGACGCCCAACCGGCGAACCCGCTCCCGGTGAATCCAAAACTGCCAGGCTGGCAGCAGCTGAGCCCGGAACAGAAACGTACTGAAGCGCGGAAGATGGAAATCTACGCGGCCATGGTCGATAACCTCGACCATAACATTGGCCGAGTGGTGGATTACCTGCGCCAGAGCGGCCAATACGACAACACGTTGATCGTATTTATGTCGGACAACGGCGCGGCAGGAGAGAGCCACACCCAGTTCTATCCGCCAGGCCCGCACACGGATAACAGTTACGCCAACCTCGGTCAGGCGGGGTCCCAAATCGACTATGGCCTGCGCTGGGCAGAGGTTAGCGCCGCGCCGTTTCATTTGTTCAAAGGCACCACGGCCGAAGGTGGCATCAGCGTACCGGCGATCATCCATATGCCCAAGACGCTGCGGCGTCAGGGGGTGGAACGTGGTGTAGCGCGGGTTGATGACCTGGCGCCAACCTTCCTCGATCTGGCGGGTGTCGAGGCGCCTACCGACGTGAGCAAACACCCGATTACCGGTAAATCAATGCGCTCAATGCTCGCCGGAGAAGGTAGCCCGCACCGTCATGACCGCCTCGCTGGCGAACTGTTCGGCAATGCTTATTACCGGGAGGGAAACCTGAAACTGTTGGGCATTCGCCCGCAAACAGGGTTTGGCGGCGACACGCAGCCGCCACAATGGCAGTTGTTCGATGTGGCTCAGGATCGTGGCGAAACCACGGACCTGGCCGCCGCCCGACCAGAGACGGTGCAGCGGCTCAAGGATGCATGGTTGAAATATGCGAGGGAGGTCGGTGTGGTGTTTGCAACGCAATAATCAGCATCCGCTTTAGAGAGGGGTAGAGCGTTCGAATCACTCCGTCCCGACCCTATATTTAAAAAGGGTCGCGAGGTTTTATCTCGCGGCCCTTTTTTATTTTCAGTGTCCCGTACTGATAGAAAAGCTGCCGCCATTTTGCGCAGCTTTTTCAGCGATCACAGCTCGCTGATACTGACCCAGCGCCGTTCCCGTGCCGCCAGTCGAATCGCCGTCGCCAGTCGCTCCACTTCAAAGGCTTGCTCGAAATCAGTGCCGGCTTGTCCGTGCCCTGCCAAGGCCATGATCAGCTCATGCACTTCCAGCGTCTTCAACTCGTTGTAGCCCAACTG
>NZ_JBFULH010000824.1:0-1558 GCF_056400445.1 Pseudomonas sp. P5_B2
CGAAGAGGTTGAATGTCAAGCCGCCTTCGCGAGCAAGCCCGCTCCCACATTGGTTAGTGCTGTTTGCACTGGCTGTATTCTTCCTTCAGAGATATTCGAACCGCATGTCTCAACCCCCCATCGCCCAACCCGCCTACGTCCTCCACTCCCGCGCCTACCGCGAAAACAGTGCGTTGGTCGACTTCCTTACGCCGCAAGGTCGGCTGCGGGCGGTATTGCGCAGTGCGCGGGGCAAGGCCGGGACATTGGCGCGGCCGTTCGTGCCGCTGGAAGTCGAATTCCGGGGGCGTGGTGAATTGAAGAACGTCGGGCGGATGGAAGCCGCCGGTGTTTCAACCTGGCTCAGTGGTGAGGCGCTGTTCAGTGGCCTCTACCTTAATGAACTATTGATTCGCCTGCTGCCCGCCGAAGACCCGCACCCCGCGGTGTTCGACCACTACGCCGCGACCTTGCTCGCACTGGCCGAAGGCCGTCCACTGGAGCCGTTGTTGCGCTCTTTCGAATGGCGCCTGCTGGACGATCTCGGTTACGGCTTTGCACTGACCACCGATATCCACGGCGAGCCCATCGCCCCGGACGGTCTCTACCGCTTACAGGTGGATGCTGGTCTGGAGCGGGTCTATCTGCTGCAACCCGGACTGTTCAATGGCGCCGAACTGTTGGCCATGGCTGATGCCGACTGGACTGCAGCCGGAGCGCTGTCCGCCGCCAAGCGTTTGATGCGTCAGGCATTGGCCGTTCATCTGGGTGGTCGTCCGTTGGTTTCCCGAGAGTTGTTTCGAAAGCCATAGGGTATGCTGTGCACCGAACTTTCCCCTCTTCAGGAGCGCTTCCGTGACCACCAGCAATCGCATTCTTCTTGGCGTGAACATCGACCACGTTGCCACCCTGCGTCAGGCCCGGGGCACTCGCTATCCGGACCCGGTCAAGGCTGCACTGGACGCGGAAGAGGCGGGCGCTGACGGTATCACCGTGCATTTGCGTGAAGACCGTCGGCACATCCAGGAGCGCGACGTTCTGCTGCTCAAGGACGTGCTGCAAACCCGCATGAACTTCGAAATGGGCGTCACCGAAGAAATGATGGTGTTCGCCGAACGCATCCGCCCGGCGCACATTTGCCTGGTCCCGGAAACCCGTCAGGAACTGACCACTGAAGGTGGCCTGGACGTAGCAGGGCAGGAAGCTAGGATCAAGGCCGCCGTGGATCGGTTGTCCAAGATTGGCTGCGAAGTGTCGCTGTTCATCGACGCAGATGATCGGCAGATTGAAGCGTCCCGTCGTGTTGGTGCGCCGGCTATCGAACTGCACACTGGTCGTTACGCCGATGTCGAGACGCCGACTGACGTGGCTGAAGAACTCAAGCGTGTGGCCGATGGCGTAGCGTTTGGTTTGGCTCAAGGGCTGATCGTCAATGCCGGGCACGGGTTGCACTACCACAACGTGGAAGCGGTGGCGGCAATCAAGGGCATCAACGAACTGAATATCGGCCATGCACTGGTGGCGCATGCATTGTTTGTTGGCTTCAAGTCGGCGGTATCGGAGATGAAAGCGCTGATCC
>NZ_JBFULH010000825.1:0-1555 GCF_056400445.1 Pseudomonas sp. P5_B2
CCTGGAAGGACAGGCTACGACGATTCAACTCTTCAAGCGCCAATTCCCTGGATTCTTCAGCGGTGTAGGGCCGTAATTCTGGTGAAACATGGCTGGTACATCCGGCAAGCACGGAGATAGCGAGCAGCAAGAGTGTGGCGATTAGAGGTTTCATTTTAGCGTCCTGCATCTGGGTTCTGGGCAATGAACACAGGCTACTCGCGCCGTTTCACGAGCAGAAATCAACGCTCTCGATAGTGGCTATCGACTTCGCTAGACACACTCGAACCGCAACGTTAAATATTCTTTTAAGGTCTATTAATAGTTGTTAAATGTCTTTTGAGGAATAACAAACAACCTTTATAACAGCGCCAGAACTTTAGGAACTGTTGCTCAAGCAACTGTTTGCCTGGCAACAGTCATCCAGCAATAGCCCTGAAAACAGTACAAAGTCTGCCAACAAACATGCTCAAAGCCCCAGAAACAGGGCCCCGATGGATTGGTATAGCTCTTGCTCAAGCAAAGGACTACTCACTGCTCCCCGAGCAACTGTTGAAAAAGGAACTGATCATGTCCCGTGCACTGAAAGTCGTTGCCCTCTCGGGCGGAACCTGGCGTCCATCGCGCACTCTTGTGCTGACTCAGGCGCTTCTGAGCGAGCTGTCGGAGCAACTGCCGATTGAGAGCAAACTGATCGAACTCGGCGACATCGCCCGCCCCTTGGGTGCAGCCCTCTCGCGACAAGAGTTGAGCGCCGAAATTGAAGCAGAGCTGCAAGCCATCGAGAACGCYGACCTGCTGATCGTCGCCGCGCCGGTTTATCGCGGCTCCTATCCGGGGTTGCTCAAGCACTTGTTCGACCTGATTGACCTCAACGCCCTGATCGACACGCCGGTACTGCTGGCCGCCACCGGTGGCAGCGAACGACACGCGCTGGTCCTCGATCATCAGTTACGCCCATTGTTCAGTTTCTTCCAGGCCCTGACCTTGCCGATTGGTGTCTACGCCACCGAAGCCGATTTCTCCAACTACCAAATTATCAGTGAGCCCTTGAAGGCCCGCATTCGCCTCGCAGCAGAACGCGCCGYGCCGTTGTTCGGCGTACAGCCTAAAAATCTGCTGAAAATCGCTTAAGGACTTTTTCATGGATGCTTTCTGGTTCCTGCCCACTCACGGTGACGGCCATTACCTGGATGTGCGGCCTAACAAAGCCAAGGCCTGACGCACAACCCTACTTGGGAAATGGGCGCTTTGTGGCGAGGGGGCTTGCCCCCGTTCCGCTGCGCAGCAGTCGTTACACCGGTTGACGCAGAGCATCAAAAATTGCTCGGTCGCCAGGTTTCAGGGGCGCTTCGCGCGCCAACGGGGGCAAGCCCCCTCACCACAAAAGCCGGCCCCAACAGGGGATTTGTGTCGAATTTATGAGGAGCCCCCGCGTGACCGCCAAGCCGCACAGCACACTGTTATCTCCCTTGCACACCGCCCGCCAATTGGCCGCCGGTTTTGCCCTGACCGCCGTCGAGCGCGACGAGCGCGGCGGCACGCCAAAAATTGAACGCGATGCCTTGCGCCACAG
>NZ_JBFULH010000826.1:0-1554 GCF_056400445.1 Pseudomonas sp. P5_B2
GCATCGGCGGCCTGACCCAGATCGTTCCGCTGTTTTTCCAGGACGTCACCAACAAGCCGGTCGAAGGCATGAAGCCGCGCCCTGCCCTTGAACTGGAAGGCCGCGATATTTACATCGCCAACGGCTGTGTCGGCTGCCACTCGCAGATGATCCGCCCGTTCCGTGCTGAAACCGAACGTTACGGCCATTACTCGGTCGCCGGTGAAAGCGTCTGGGACCACCCGTTCCTGTGGGGTTCCAAGCGTACCGGTCCGGACCTGGCCCGTGTCGGCGGTCGTTACTCCGATGACTGGCAGCGTGCGCACTTGTACAACCCGCGCAACGTGGTGCCTGAGTCGGTAATGCCGGCGTACCCGTTCCTCGTGGAAAACAAGCTCGACGGCAAAGAAACCGCCAAGAAAATGGAAGTCTTGCGCACGCTCGGCGTTCCTTACACCGACGAAGACATCGCCGGTGCCCAAGATGCTGTGAAGGGCAAAACCGAAATGGACGCGCTGGTGGCCTATCTGCAAGGCCTGGGCACCATCATCAAAAGCAAACGGTGATTTAGATGGATATCGGGATGATTCGTGGCCTGGGCACCGTTGTTGTGATGGTGGCCTTCATCGGTCTGGCGTTGTGGGTGTTCAGCCCCAAGCGCAAGTCGGAGTTTGAAGACGCGACCTTGCTGCCTTTCGCGGATGATCCCGAAGCCATCAAGCACGTCGAGCAAGCTTCTAGGAGTAACAAAGAATGACAACGTTCTGGAGTCTGTACGTCACAGTCCTCACTCTCGGCACCATCTTCGCCATGTGCTGGCTGTTGCTGTCCACCCGCAAGGGTCAGCGCACCGAGCAGACGGAAGATACGGTTGGACACTCCTTCGACGGGATCGAGGAGTACGACAACCCACTGCCAAAATGGTGGTTCATGCTGTTCGTGGGCACCATCATTTTTGCCTTGGGCTACCTGGTGCTGTACCCGGGCCTGGGTAACTGGAAAGGCCTGCTGCCGGGTTACAACTACCTCGATACAGAGAAGCAGACTGCGTTCGCCAACGGCCAGGCCGGCTGGACCGGCGTTCACGAGTGGGAAAAGGAAATGGCCAAGTCGGACGCCAAGTTCGGTCCGATCTTCGCCAAGTTCGCGTCCATGCCTATCGAAGAAGTCGCCAAGGACCCGCAAGCCCTTAAGATGGGTGGCCGTCTGTTTGCGTCCAACTGCTCGGTCTGCCACGGTTCCGACGCCAAGGGCGCTTATGGCTTCCCTAACCTGACAGATGCCGACTGGCGCTGGGGCGGTGAAGCGGAAACCATCAAGACCACCATCATGGGCGGCCGTCACGCGGTCATGCCAGCGTGGGCGGACGTGATCGGCGAGCAAGGCGTTTCGGACGTTGCAGCGTTTGTACTGACCAACCTCGATGGCCGCAAACTGCCGGAAGGCGCCAAGGCTGACCCGGTTGCCGGTGGGAAACTGTTCGCCGCCAACTGCGTGGCCTGCCACGGTCCGGCGGGCAAAGGTACGCCAGCGATGGGCGCACCTGACCTGACCCACCCGGGCGCGTTCATTTAC
>NZ_JBFULH010000827.1:0-1553 GCF_056400445.1 Pseudomonas sp. P5_B2
TCAGTCCGCATTCGCGAGCAAGCCCGCTCCCACAAGGGGTTGGTGTCAGTAGACGTCGCGGCGGTAGCGGCCTTGTTCGATCAGACGATCTACCTCAGCAATCCCGAGCACCTCGTTGAGCACGTGATCCACGCCCGACGCCATCCCTTGCAAGCTGCCGCAGATGTAAATGACAGCGCCATCCGCCAGCCATTTCTTCAGCTCGTCGGCTGACTCACGCAGGCGATCCTGCACGTAGATCTTTTCGGCCTGATCCCGCGAGAACGCCAGGTCAAGTCGCTCCAGGTCGCCTGAAATCAACCACTCTTCCAACTCATCCCGGCACAGGTAATCGTGCTCCCGATGACGTTCGCCAAACAGCAGCCAATGCCGTTGTTGCCCATCGGCAATCCGCGCCTTGAGCAAACTGCGCAGCCCGGCCAGGCCGGTGCCGTTGCCCAGCAGGATCATCGGCACCGGTTCGGCCGGCAGATGGAAACCACTGTTGCGCCGCACGCGAAGGCGGATGGCACCACCCACGGTAGCGTGTTCGGTCAGCCAGCCGGAGCCGATGCCCAGGCTGCCGTCGGGGTGCATTTCCTGACGCACGATCAACTCCAGCACGCCATCAGCAGCAATCGAGGCGATGGAGTATTCGCGCATGGCCAAAGGCACTAGCGCGTCGAGCAATGCCTGAGCGTGCAGGCCGACCAAGTGGGCTCTGTTTTCAGGCAGTTGGCGCGTGGCGAGGGCTTGTTCGAGAGGTTGTGACAAACCATCAAACGCTACCGAAGCACGACCGTCGATGCCCAGTCCGTCGAGGAAGTGCTCGATGGCCCACGGGCAATTACGCGGCAGCACTTCCACCAGATCACCGGCCAGCCAACTGCTGGTGGACGGGGCGGTGAGACCCAGCAAGTACACCGGCGCGCCGCTGCTGCCCGGGTTCATCAATTCGCGACGGACCAGTGTCCAGTTGTCGTAGCTCGGTGCTTGCCAAGTGTCGACCGGTGGTTGCCCGGTCAACAGGCCCAGTTGTTGCTGCCAGTGACGCAAGGCGTACGGGTCGCCGCTGTCGACTTCTACCGGCGCGAACAGCGTCTTGCCGCCATGCTCACCTAGCCAGGCGTGCAAGCGTCGGGCGAAGCCGCAGAAGTGTTCATATTGGCGATCACCGAGGCCCAGCACTGCATAGTTCAGGCTTTGCAGGCTCGACGCACGACCCAGCACCCTGCGTTCGAAGCCGCGGGCACTGTCCGGCGCTTCACCGTCACCGAATGTACTGACCACGAAGAGCGCGTTACTGGACTCCAGCAAATCCTGTTCGTTGACACTTGCCAGCGGCTGCACCTTCACCGGCAGCCCGGCAGCCTGCAATTGTCCGGCCGTCTGCCACGCCAGTTGCTCGGCAAAACCGCTTTGGCTGGCGAAACCGATCAGCCACGCCGGCGCATCGCTGCCCGGTTGTTCGAGGCCTTTGCGTGCGTCCTTGATCTGCTTTTTCTTGCGCCGGCGATCGAGGTACAGCAACCAGCCGGTGACGAAAAACAACGGCATGGTCAGCGCACTGATCG
>NZ_JBFULH010000828.1:0-1552 GCF_056400445.1 Pseudomonas sp. P5_B2
GGGTCGAACACCACCTGGGCCAGACCGTCACGATCACGGATATCGAGGAAAATCACCCCGCCGTGGTCACGGCGACGGTGAACCCAACCGCAAAGAGTAATTTCCTGGCCTTCCAGGCTTTCGTTCAGTTGGCCGCAATAATGGCTGCGCATCATGGTAGTGGTTTCACTTCTCGTAATCGAAATTCGGTTGGAGCCCTGCACACCCTGCCCTTAATAAAGGAGCCTAATGATGCAAGCGCTCACGCGTGTGGTTCAACTCAGGCCCTGGACCCTAGTCAGCTTTGTCACCGCCGGCCAGGTTCTTCTTCGAGCCGGTCTTGAAATCGGTTTCGTACCAGCCAGTGCCGCTAAGGCGGAAGCCTGGCATGGATAGCATCTTTTTAAGCTCTGGCGCCTGGCAGGCAGGGCAGTCGACCAGCGGTGCTGCGCTGATCTTTTGAATGGCTTCCAACTGATGACCACAGGAAGCACATTGATAGTCGTACATCGGCATGGGGGTTGTCTCGGCGATCAGATTGCTACCGCACACGCTGGGTTTTGCGGCAAAGAGCGGGATTATATCCATTAAATGCAGCCTGTGCAGCCGTAAGACTGCACAGACTGACACTCAATCCAATCCGGCGCCGCCGCTAGGGCATCGCAATGCAGCCCCCTTCCYTCAAGCTGCGTACGACGCAGACAACCCGTACCAGCCCGGTGAAGTTCTTGACCCCGCCGTGACGCAACTGCACTTCGCGATCCACGTGGGACAGCAGCGCACTGACAGAACAGCAATTGACCTTGGCCATGTCGCCCAAAATATCCCAGTAGACCTGCTCAAGCCGCAAGCAGGTCGCAAAACCGTTCAAACGCACCGATCGGGATAGAGGCCGAGCCAGCCCCATATCAAATTCACTGACGAACGGATCAACCTTTATATCCCCGGCCGGGCCGAGGCTCCCTTCGCCCAGCCTGTCTTGGTAAACCATATCGCTGACACTCCTTTGCCATCCTTGCCTTCATAAGAGCTACATCTGTTGCCTTATAAAAGCGCAGGCACAAAGGTATATCCAGATGACTTTATGACCATCCACGTAGGATAAGCCAACAGTTAAAGGAGGATCATGGAGACCGTCCTAGTCCGGCCATTTTCCTACGCACTCAGGCGTGCTTTACCCCACGTCAATGAGACTTGATGAAGTAAAAAACCCAGACAGCGGCCAAACCCAAATAGAACGCGATGGCCTGTGACAAATCGAGCACCAGAGCACCATCGGACCGCCTGATTTGAGTAGCCGCAGGCTTTGCTGTTAAATAGGCAGTGTGTCGCTACCGCCTATTTTTCCGGGCGCTGCGCATAGGCTGATACCGGATACGTGCCCAACGCCTCTTATTGTCCTGAAGCGAACCGTGCTCGATCAGCTCTTCCTTGTGATCCGTCTTAATGCGAGTTAATCAAAATGTTGAAAATCGTCCACCTGCTAACGGGCGCAGCCGCCCTGCTGCTGTCCTTCATCCCCAGCCTGCAAGCTGAAGCGGTCCCTTACCTGCAACAACCCGACGCGCTGTAC
>NZ_JBFULH010000829.1:0-1551 GCF_056400445.1 Pseudomonas sp. P5_B2
GTGCAAACCCCGTTGTACGGGGCCTGCGGTCATTCCGAAAAAGTGTCTGAAGCCGTATGGATCAGCCAACTTATGGAATGGGTGGATTGTTCCAGCGTTGCACGGTGACGATCATGTGGCCTTCGCCGGTCAGGGATTTCCCTGCGTCGTCGACGGCGGCGATCACCTTGAGGTTGCCGGCATTGTTGGTGGACATTTTGCGTTGCGGGTTTGGCCCGGCATCGCCCGGGGTGAACACGCCGGTGTCAGCCTGCATGGTGCCGGCGAACTTGACGTCTTCGTCTTCCTTGGCGCGGTCATCGAAGGCTTCAACCTTCCACTGCGCCGGGAATACGCCGATGCGATACGGCTTGCCATCAGCGCCCTTGCCCCACGCCTCTGCATCGAAACGGCCCTGGACTTTCGGCGTCGAACCACCGCCCTCGCCGATCCGCGACACCGAGAACTCGGGCACGACTTTGACTTCGGCGATGGTGCTGTAGACCGAAAGGGTCGGACCTTTCAGCGAGCCGACRGAGACGTTGCGCAGACCCGGTTGGGCGTTGGCGGCGGCCTTGAGTTTGACCTTGATCTGCTCAGGGCTCTGCGAAACGATTTCGACCACTTCCACACCTTTGCCGAAATCGGGTTTACCGGTTAGACCGCTACCAATCAAGGTAACTTCCGTTTCGCTACCAGCCTTCAGATAACTCGGCTGCACCGCCAGCAGACGGTTGGAACCCTGCTTGGCCGCAACGAAGTCCAGCCCGCGTTCATCATGCTCGGCCTCGAACATCCGGCCCTGCATCGCGTTGCCTTGAACAGCGAACACCTGGCGCATGGTCACACCGTCGATGGTCACGTTGCCGCGCCATTCGTAGCCGGTGTAGAGAATAGCGCTGCCGTCGCCGTTGAACGGAGTGCCGTCAACGTACTGACCTTTTACGGCGACCTTGAAAGTGTCGCTGCCGTCAGCGCTGACGGTCATCACGCCGGCCAGTTCGCCCTTGCCCGGCAAGTGGCCGCTGAAACTCCAGTCACCGACCAGCGCCTCTGCTTTGGGCGCGACCATTTGCCATTTTTTCCAGGCCGGGTTGTCCAGCGGATAACGCTTGGCCAGCAGCGGCACCATCTCTTTGCGAGCGAGGTCGAACCAGTCGCGGTCCCGGGACAGGGCCTGGTATTCGAGGGACGGCCATTGGCCGAGGTGGAAATTCACCAGATGCTCCCATTCCTGGGCCGGACGCCGCTGCAGGGCGACCCGCGCACCGGAGTGGCAGCGGCCACACATCTGGCTGGTCTGGTCGTCGAACTTCTCGACGGTATTGAGTCGACGCTCCAGCGCATATCGCACGCCATCGGTCTCGCTCGGCGCCAGGYCCTGGGTGTCGGCCAGGTACTTGACCAGCGTGCGACGGTCGTCATCGCTGATCTGCAAACCGTGCATGGTTTGCATCCGGGCGATGGTCATCAGCCAGCCTTCCGGGGTCTTGCGCTGATGGCTGATGCGACTGAGGGCGTTATTGGCTTCGGGGGTGTGACAGCCCTGACAGGTTTCCTTGAGGATGGTCT
>NZ_JBFULH010000830.1:0-1549 GCF_056400445.1 Pseudomonas sp. P5_B2
GGTAAGAGTGTTGATGCTCAAAAGTCTAAGCCGGCAGTCGTTTCCGCCCCCGTGGCCGCTAACGGGCCACAATGGGATCTCGAAGTGCGAGGCGTAACAACCCAGGCTGTCAGCGATTTGAGCGGCTGGTTGATCGAGCATAGCTTCGTTTCCAGCGTCGTCATGGAAAACGGCAACACGCGCATTCTGATGGGGCCATACAGTTCGAAAGCCGAGGCCGAAGCCAAGCAGGCAGAGGTGGCTGCGGCGCTTACCCGGGCCAAGAAACAGAACATCGAAGTGCTGGTGCTTGAGCGTCCTGCAGCCCAGTAACGCAGGCGGCTGGAAACGCAAAAGGCCTCGGGTTCTACACCGAGGCCTTTTTTCTTTTCTGTGGCGATCAGCCGCAGGCTTTCATATTCACCGGTCCGACAAACTCATTGCCGCGACCCATGGCACACGCCACGCTTTGATTGCGCTGGCGTTCCCAGGCTTCCACCGGATAGGTTTTGTTCCAGGCCTCGTACAGTTGGCGATCCTGTTTCGACAAGCTCAAACCGTATTGCTTGCTCATATAAAAATAAGTCCGGGCAATCATGCCGCGAATGGAGGGACGGGGCATGACCTTCTTCGCCTTGAAGTCGACCTGAGTCAGGCATGAGCCATATTGGCCAGTCTGCACCGGCAGCCAACCAAAACTGAAATTATTGCGATCGCCATTTACCTCGCCAATGCTCGGCACCAGGTTGTGTAAATCGGCTTCGGCCTTCTGGTAAACCGGATCAAAACGGGTGCAATTTTTGCGTCCACCTGTCTGCCAGCACTGACGCTGATGGCCGATCTGCCACGCCGGGACAATGTGTTCCCACTCGATGCGGGCGGCGCGTTTGGCGTTTTTGCGCGGCACATAACCACAGGCCGCCAAGTTCACCTTGTTGCCGGTGTATTTGCAGCCGCAATAAAACTCGGTGGATTGCGGTGCATACAACTTCCAGGCGACTTTTTTGGCCTCATCGAAAGTGCGCGGGGCGCCAGCCTGGGCGCCGAGGGCGATTAGCAGAAACAGCAAAGCAAACCAGCGGACACTCATTGACTCAATCTTCCTTCGGCACAACCCAGAAAATCTGCACACCGCCATCGTCACGATAGGCGAGGGTAACGTTGTCGTTCTCGTCGATCTCTTCGAGCAATTGCTCCCACTCATCCACGGGTTCGTCCGGCAGGCGGAAGATCAGTGCGGCTTTGGCTTTTTGAGCGGTGGGGGAATTGATGATTTTCTGAACGCGCAGACCCATGCGTGCATAGGTGTCAACGGAGGCGGAGGTGGCGGCCACAGGATTGTCCTTATTAAGCTGTACGTACATACAGTATTAAACTGTAAGCATTTTCGCAACTGCTTAAAAGTTAAGAAAAGCCTCTGACAGCAGTTTTTCCGTTTGGTGTAGGAAGAAGGAAAAATTTTATCGAGGTTTTGGGCAAGACGTGAACCACCCGTCAACGCTGACGAGGGGTTGAGAGAGGCAGCCTTCCGTGGGTGCGTCAAGGAAGCGCATTGCGCCTGCCTCATCAG
>NZ_JBFULH010000831.1:0-1541 GCF_056400445.1 Pseudomonas sp. P5_B2
CTTTCCAACCGATCAGTGATTCGTCGATCAGCAACTCTTTGGTCGGCGACAAATCCAGACCGCGGGCGCAGATTTCTTCGAACTCTTCACGGTTGTAAGCGATACCGCCACCCGTGCCGCCCATGGTGAAGGACGGACGGATGATGCACGGGAAGCCGAGCTTTTCGAGGACCGCGTTGGCCTCTTCCATGCTGTGGGCGATACCCGAACGCGGGCAGTCCAGGCCGATGGACTTCATCGCCTTGTCGAAGCGCGAACGGTCTTCAGCCTTGTCGATGGTGTCAGCGTTGGCGCCGATCATTTCTACGCCGAACTTCTCCAGAACGCCTTCGCGCTCCAGGTCCAGTGCGCAGTTCAGAGCGGTCTGGCCGCCCATGGTTGGCAACAGGGCGTCCGGACGTTCTTTCTCGATGATCTTGGCAACGGTCTGCCATTTGATCGGCTCGATATAGGTCGCGTCGGCCATGTCCGGGTCGGTCATGATGGTGGCTGGGTTGGAGTTCACCAGGATGACGCGGTAACCCTCTTCGCGCAGGGCTTTACAGGCCTGGGCGCCGGAGTAGTCGAATTCGCAGGCCTGGCCGATAACGATCGGGCCAGCGCCAAGAATCAGGATGCTTTTAATGTCTGTACGTTTTGGCATGGGTTTGTCACTCAAATCCGCAGGTCAGTCGGCAAGCCGTCTTGTTCAATCTTTGAAGCCTTGAGGGGGCCGCCGGTGTCGGGACCACCCTCAAGCTTTGCTACATCAAGGCGAGCGATCAGCGTCGCTTGGCCATCTCGTTGATGAAGCGATCAAACAATGGCGCTACGTCGTTCGGGCCAGGGCTGGCTTCCGGGTGACCCTGGAAGCTGAAGGCGCTCTTGTCGGTACGCTCGATGCCTTGCAGGGTGCCGTCGAACAGCGATTTGTGAATCGCGCGAACGTTGGCTGGCAGGGTCGCTTCGTCTACCGCAAAACCGTGGTTCTGGCTGGTGATCATCACCACGCCGCTGTCCAGATCCTGGACCGGGTGGTTGGCACCGTGGTGGCCGTGGCCCATTTTCAGGGTCYTGGCGCCGGAGGCCAGCGCCAGCAGCTGGTGACCCAGGCAAATGCCGAATACCGGAATTTCGGTTTCCAACACATCCTTGATCGCCTGGATCGCGTAGTCGCAAGGCTCCGGGTCACCCGGGCCGTTGGACAGGAACACGCCGTCCGGATTCAGAGCCAACACATCAGCAGCAGGCGTTTGCGCAGGCACCACAGTCACGCGGCAACCGCGCGCGACCAGCATGCGCAGGATATTCAGCTTGACGCCGTAGTCGTAGGCAACGACGTGGTACGGCAGCTCGGAAGCGTCGATGGTCGCGTGACTGTCGGTTTTCAGATCCCAGACAGTCGAGCGCCATTCGTACTGCTCCTTGGTGCTGACGACTTTTGCCAGGTCCATACCTTTGAGGCCAGGGAAACCCTGTGCGGCGGCGATGGCAGCGGCTTCGGAAATGTTGTCACCGGCCATGATGCAGCCGTTTTGTGCGCCTTTTTCACGCAGGATGCG
>NZ_JBFULH010000832.1:0-1539 GCF_056400445.1 Pseudomonas sp. P5_B2
TAGGGCGGCACTTTAGCGTTCGTGCGGGGATTCTGAGGCCTGCGGATCGTCTACTTCATGGGCGTCGTTCACGGCAGGCGTGTTTTTGTGCGTTTGCTCGGCGCGGGCATTCAAGTCTCGCCACTGTTCCAGGTCGATGGCGCCCTGCCCCAACAAGTCGTCGGCCATGCGCAGCAGTTCGACGTAATGGGCGTCGGGGGATTGCTGCCAGTAGGCCTTGTCGTCGAACAGGCGCTGCCACGCGGCAAGGTCTGGCGGTTTGAGGTCGTCGCTCATGGCGGGCTCCTGTGAACGGGCTTGTTAACGTAGGAGGACGTCGATCCGCCGAGAGTTCCGGCTCAATAACCGGTCATTTCCAGATAGCCCTGCCCCGCATGGCTGCCGCTCAGTTGCACCGGCCCTTCCCAATACGGAATGCGCAAATCCATCCAGGCGTTGGGGTTGAGGGCATCGAGGGTGATGTCGAGGTGCTTGCCGGGGATTTTGATGGACCAGCGCACCGGCATCGTACGGCCAGCAACGTTGGCGGTGTCTTGCGGGGTAAGGCGGATGTCGTCGGCATGCAGTTGTTGAGTCTGCCCATGGGCGTCGATCCAGGTGCCGGTGAGGTAAGGCTCGCCGTGCTTGTTGCGCATGCGGTAGAGCATCACCTGTTCGCCGCTGTCCAGGTGCAGGGAAAACCAGTCCCAACCGGTCTGATTGGCAGTCAGCGGCTGGCTGCTCCATTCACGATCAAGCCAGGCCGGGCCGCTGACTTGATAGGTCTTGCCATCGATTTCCAGCGAACCACTGGCCTGAAAAAACGGCTGGCTGTAATAGTACGACGCCTGGCCTTGTTCAGATTTCTGGCTGAAACCTTTATCGCCCTGAAGCACCAGCGGACGGGTAGCTGTCAGGTGCAGTTGGTAGCCAAAGTCCTTGTCCCGCGCGCTGAGTTGAAGGTCCGACAAAAGATCAGAGCTCTGACTGCTGAAACGCCAGTCATCGATCCAGGCATTGAACGGCGCCACGTTTACACCCGCCTGACCGACGCCGCCCCGGGCGTAGCGTTCGGCGGCGTGATGCACCGTCGCCGACGTCACGGCCGCGTGCCCCAGCCAGATCGTCTGATTGCCCCAGCCTGCGACCTCGGGCGCTGCTTTCAAGGCGCTGCGAAACAACGTCCATTGCACGCCGAATTCGCGGCCCTGCTCGTCCTTGAGGTTGGTGGTGACGTACCACCACTCGATACGAAAACCGTCATGCGGGCCATGATCTGCCGGGAAGCTGAACACCCGACCGGGCACCACCGGCGTAAACGCCGCAGCCTCGCCACCCAGACCGGCAAAGCCTTTCTCAACGGGTACCGGGTTGTCGCAGCCACTCAACACCATCACCAGCAGCAGACCGAGCTTAATCCTCATGAGCAAAGGTCCTCAGCAGGTCCGCCGGTTGCGTGCGATACAGCGAGTACAACGGCCACGCCGACGCCAATAACGTCGCAAACAACGCCAACCCCATCAACTGCAACAACTGCAACGGAAACACGCGCAATGGCAG
>NZ_JBFULH010000833.1:0-1534 GCF_056400445.1 Pseudomonas sp. P5_B2
GCGTTGGTTTTGCGCGCAAGCGAGTCCTGGGTCCGCGTGCTGCTGGTCAGCATAGCGATGGGAGTGGTGTTTTCAGTGGTGCTGGGGGCGACTTTTGGTCCTCAAATCGAGATGCTGGCGCAGGCTTTGATAAAAGTCATGCCGTCACTACTCGGTGATGTCTACGAGAAGTTATCGGTAGACGAGCAAGCGCATTTTGCGTCCCTGATTGCACCGGTCTTGACCGGCCTGATTGCGGCCCTGTTGCAAATCGTCAGTGTGCTGAGCCTGCTTGTCGGGCGCTACTGGCAGGCGTTGTTGTACAACCCGGGTGGTTTTGGTCGCGAGTTTCGCGCCATCCGATTCCCGCTTTTGCCAGCGATGTTGTTGCTGGCGTGCATGCTTCTGGGGCCGAACATCGGTCCACAGATGGCCATGTTAACGCCGTTGTGCAGCGTACCGCTGGTGTTCGCCGGGCTGGCCCTGATTCACGGGCTGGTGGCGCAAAAGCGACTGGCCAGGTTCTGGCTGGTGGGGTTGTACGTCACGCTGTTGCTGTTTATGCAGCTGATCTATCCGTTGCTGGTGGTCTTGGCCATCGTCGACAGCCTGATTGATTTTCGCGGTCGTTCGGCACCGAAAGATGCCGATAACGCGAACGGTGAAGGTTAAAAGTTAAGAGGATTTTCACATGCAACTGATCCTTCTGGAAAAAGTCACCAACCTGGGCAACCTGGGTGACAAAGTGAACGTTAAGGCTGGTTACGGCCGTAACTACCTGCTGCCTTACGGCAAAGCTACCGCTGCGACCGCTGCCAACCTGGCTGCGTTCGAAGAGCGTCGCGCTGAGCTGGAAAAAGCCGCAGCAGACCGTAAGATTTCGGCTGAAAGCCGTGCCGCCCAACTGGCTGAGCTGGAAGTGACTATCACTGCCACCGCCGGTGACGAAGGCAAGCTGTTCGGTTCGATCGGCACCCACGACATCGCTGATGCACTGACCGCCTCTGGCGTTGAAGTTGCAAAAAGCGAAGTTCGTCTGCCGAACGGCACCATCCGCAACGTAGGTGAATTCGACGTAGCCGTGCACCTGCACGCTGAAGTTGAAGCCACCGTACGCGTTGTCGTGGTAGCAGCTTAAGCAACACTTGATCGGCTGGCGGCTTGTCCGTCAGACGGTTAACATCGGGCACGATCCTGTTTACAGGTCGTGCCCTTTGTCTTTCTGATTCCCCCGCTTTTCATAAACTAACCAAGTGGCCATGAACGATATCTCCRCACCCGAGCAATACGATCTGCAAACCGCTTCCCTGAAAGTGCCGCCACACTCCATCGAGGCCGAACAGGCCGTGCTCGGTGGTTTGATGCTGGACAACAACGCCTGGGAACGCGTGCTCGATCAAGTCTCGGACGGCGATTTCTATCGACATGACCACCGCCTGATCTTTCGTGCGATCGCCAAGCTCGCCGACCAGAACTCCCCCATCGACGTCGTGACCCTTGCCGAGCAATTGGACAAGGAAGGTCAGACGTCGCAGGTCGGCGGTCTCGGTTACCT
>NZ_JBFULH010000834.1:0-1534 GCF_056400445.1 Pseudomonas sp. P5_B2
GAGTCGGACTACGGAAAAGATGCGGAAATTTCAATAGAATTATTTTCAGCGCCTGCTACCCAGGAAGGCTGGCTTATAGATCTATTATATGGTAGCGCCAAGGTCGGCGATACCTTTCGCCTGACGGGGGGGCAAGAAGGCACAACACTGAAGCGAACACTTCCGTGGCAAACAATTTTTGACCAGCAAAGCGGGACAAAGATCTTGCGTTGGGTACTGTATTCCAATGAATCTCCTAATCCTGTAGACGCACCTCCAAAAGATATTCCGGTAGAGGCTTTCCCGATAGAAACGGAGATGCCCGAAGTTCTGGGGCTTGCAGGGCCACTGCGAAGGATCGGTTGCTCTACCTTGAACTTTGTTCCGCCAGGTGACGGGACTAACAGGCGCAACTTGAGAGTACGCATTCCGAAAAGTCCGTACACGGTCGATGGCGAAACCATTACTTTAACTTGGGAAGCATTTACCAACGCAACCCCTCCATTGCCTATACCCAATACGAAAACAACGGCTGACCTTCCGATCACTGGAACATTTCCTGCCGAAGGTGTCCTTATTAACATTGGGGATTATTCAACTCACTTAAAACCGGCGAATCGGGCCAACGGTCACCTTGGATACACGATTACCCGGACAGGTACAACGCCTACGCCACGGTCATTGGAGGCTATACATTTTGTGCTGTTGACAAACAGTGAGGCACAATATTGTGAAGAGGTACATCCAATTCCCTGACCATTAGCTGGTTGGACGGGAGCAGTGCGGCAAAATGTTTGCTGCACTCTTTTACTTTTTAGTGTGACATCGGTCAAGGTATTCTTCCGGCGGTTTTTCACCTGTCGAAAAAAGACTAATCCTACATAGATATTCGTAGTTCCACGATAGCCTTGCGCCCTCTATCTGGCTGGCCTTCTTAATCGCGAGTGCCCGCAATTTGGTTTTATCAAGCAGGTGTCTACTATGTGCAGTAAGTATCCGTATATTTCAAGTGGGCCTTTTCGCTGGGTGTACTTATGTTCACCCATACTGGCGTTTTCTATTCCTGTAGCCCTTGCGGCGCCTATTGTCGGTGGCAACGTAACCATTACTGGCGGTATTCCGGAACGCTGGGATCTCGGTTCGAATGCCACATTAAACGTTAACGGTGCACAAACACTGCTTATTAACGCTGACAGTTCAACACTGAACATCAATGCCGAGAGCAGCACCCAACAGATCACAGCTCGCAAGGGGTCACAGGTCAATCTGAGTGGTGCAACCGTCTCGGGTGTTGGCGGTCTGGCAGCGGTGCTCTTGAGTAACAGTCAGGCCACTATCGACAACAGTGCTATTACCGGCAATCGTGTAGGACTACAGGTCGTGCGTGAAGCGAGTACACAAACCGGATCCACGGCAATCGTGAGTGGTAAAAGCTCAATCAGTGGTGTTACAGGCGGGGCGCTGGTGAGTGCATTCAGCCGACTGGAGGTCTCTGATTCAACAATTCGCGGCACCGGGGATACCAGCTATGGGCTGAGATTGCGTAGTGCTGAAG
>NZ_JBFULH010000835.1:0-1533 GCF_056400445.1 Pseudomonas sp. P5_B2
AGACAGATCTGTGTACTTTTATCTGACTGGCTCGGCCCAGTCACAAAATATTCAAGAGCGCTGGAGACACAAAATGCCCAACTTCAATGATTTCTCTTTCAAAGCACAGCCTTGGTACAACGAAGCGGAGTTCCGTCCGCTCTTCGCCAAGGCGGTGAGTCTCAACACCATCGTCATCCACTGCTTCGATCCACGTGCTTCGGAAATACCGGCCGTTGTTGCCAAGCATTTTGGTGAGGTCTACCCAGGCGAGAACGTTCTTGATGAAGCTGGAAATCGGGTAGGACATACGACGACCTTATTCCCAGTGTCTGTCGCTGGTGGTCGTGCTGTCGCAGGTGTGCAGTCGATCGCCACGATGGTCCATCTCTTCGGCATCGAAAGGGTAGTGGTTGTGCACCACTCATTCTGTGGTGCTACGTCTTTCACCAACGAAGGCATCATTGACGCGTTCAAACATGAGCACGGCAGCGATATTTCCTCGGCGTTTGACCATGACAGCATCTGCATTTCGGATTTCGAGACCTCGCTCAAATACGATGTCGGAGTTGTTCGAGCAAACCCAGGGGTGCCAGCGCACGTGAAGATCTACGGCTTCTTCTACAATATCGATACGCTGGAACTGACTGAGGTAGTGAGCGACATTCCTGACCAGGCCAAGGCCTGATTTCAGAGCGGCGACTGACATTGTTGGTCGCCGTATTTACGTGCAGTTGGATGTGGTCTTCAGCCACCAGGTGGCTGCACGTCTCTCATTGAACAGCCCTCGACCGCCGAATAAATGGCGGTGCGGCCGTTGCCGACTCTCGCTCGGAGTGGAACGGCAACGTCGAACTATTTACTTAATTGTTAAGCTGTTTTAGGCGATTGATGAAAACCCCGGCGCTTGGGTCCCTGACATCTCGCCTGTGCTAACCACGCACGTGAAGGTCTGGTAGGCGACTCGCTACAGTATTCTCCCTTAGCCTACTGCTGACGATCTCGCTGCGCTCCGCTTTATCGCATGCTCGACAAGTATCCACAGAACTTTCCCTTGTAAGCGTCCAACTCGTTTGTATTTTTAACACTGATTCAGATCGCCACAACGTCAGTTGGCTTATAAGATGTTTCGGAAGGGCAGAAGCCAGGCTGCGAACTACTAGCTAAGTAAGTCGCAGTCTGGACATTCTGTAAGCAGATTAAACGAAAGGAGGTAAATCAAGTGCGTGCGGAACTGTTTCCACCAGCCCACTTGTCACGGCCTTAAACGAAACTTCAAATCGCGTGCCGACGAGGTGTTCAAATGCAGTCGCGCTGAACACGCTGTAGAGTTCGTCTCGGGAGTACTTGGTAAGCACATCTTTTACTGATTGTTGAGACATTCGTGACACACCTGTGCCGAAGACATCACAGATAGCGCCGCGCGTAACCAAGAATGCCTCTGCACCATGTTCCTCAGCCGGAACGTGATAATTAAGGTGCACGGCAATGGCGTGCGCCACCGTATCGGCATGCGCGCGCGCGAAGCCCTGTCCTAACAGGAAGTCTCGTGCG
>NZ_JBFULH010000836.1:0-1530 GCF_056400445.1 Pseudomonas sp. P5_B2
CACCACGGCATCCCGACGACGACCGCCATAGGTCGCGGCGAGGCTGGCAAAAAACGCACCAATCAGCAGGGCGACGAACATCCACAACGAAGTCATCGCAGCGACTTTGGCGGCGGTATCAGCGGCCTGCTGGGCTGCGAGTTTGGCGTCGGCAATGGCTTTTTGAGTGCGGGCGTAGACTTCATCGACACGGCGTTCGGCGTCTGCCTGGCTCAGGTTGGTGCGTTGGGCAACCATCTGCGCAAGGTAGGTCCGGTCTTCGGCAGCCAGTTGGCCGTTGCTAAGGCTGCGAGCGAAGATGCGGGTCACTGTGCCCCGCGCGTCCTCATCGCTGACCTGTGCGGGACTATCGCTACGGAACAGACTGTCGACGAAATAACCAAATTGATCGCTGTCGGTTTTACCAGCAGCGTTGCCTGCGGCTTGAGTGGCCGCACTGGCCGCCCCACCGACGACACTTGCGCCAGCCTGCACACCACCGCTGACGATACTGCTGACCGAGCCGACCACCAGTGTCGCGGTCACCAATGTCGCTACGCACCAAGCGAGGAAGCCGTGGGCAGTATCACGGAAATACACTTCATCCCCATGCATGTTGGCCCACTTGACCCGCAAGCGACCGGCAATGTAACCGCCGAGCCCGGAAGCCACGATTTGCGTCACCGCCAGCCACACGATGGTTGAGATGCCCAAGCCCTTGGCGCTCACGCCTTCATTGGCCCACGGCGAAACCGCCGAAAAACCCAGGCCGAAACCGAGCAGCACCAAGATCAACGATAACGCCGCCGCCGCAGCGGCCCCGGCGAAGATCGCCCCCCAGGACACACCGGAGAGCGTGCTGGTTTCTTCTGCGACGGGATAAAAACCATCAGAAGATCTATTCATTGTTGTATCGCTCCAGGCAGGAAAGATGGTGTTACAACTCTTCGAATGGACCATTGCAGTCACCGTGCCAGAGACAACAATTAAATAAATCGTTATTTTTCATTAGCTTATAAACTTTGAACTTCCAATTCTCATGCAATTTGCAAGGTCCACCTCAAGACGACGGGTTTTCTGCATTGAATGAAATAATCAGTGCATGAAGTTTTATTTAGAAAGCCTTCGATCATTTCTTGGCAAAATGTTGCACATCATCGAGAACCGTTAATCAGGCCAGCCCTATGACCCGCATTTTGACCATCGAAGACGACGCCGTGACCGCCCGGGAAATCGTCGCCGAATTGAGCAACCACGGCCTCGATGTCGATTGGGTGGACAATGGCCGGGAAGGCCTGGAGCGTGCGGTCAGTGGCGACTATGACCTGATCACCCTCGACCGCATGCTGCCGGAACTCGATGGCCTGGCGATCGTCACCACGCTGCGGACCATGGGCGTGGCCACGCCGATCCTGATGATCAGCGCCCTCTCCGACGTCGATGAGCGGGTGCGCGGTTTGCGTGCTGGCGGTGACGACTACCTGACCAAGCCGTTCGCCACGGATGAAATGGCAGCTCGCGTTGAAGTGCTGCTGCGCCGGCAGAATACCG
>NZ_JBFULH010000837.1:0-1524 GCF_056400445.1 Pseudomonas sp. P5_B2
AGTGAGGATGGACCACAAAGTTTCGAAACCAACTGCGTGCGGGCCGATGGCAGCATTTTACCGACGGATGTTTCATTGAGTTTCCTGCGGTTTCGCGACGGCGAATACCTGGTGGTTTACCTCAACGACGTGACCGAACGCCGCCGCGCACTGGCCGCGTTGCAGGAAAGCGAGGCGCGGTTGCAGGGGATCGCCGCCAATGTTCCTGGGTTGGTCTTTCGTCTGGAACGCGCGCCGGTGACAGGGCAGATCGACTTCGCCTACATCAGTGAAGGCAGTGAAAGTCTGGTGGGGTACTCGCCGGCCACGCTGGCCCGTCGCGACAAAGGCCTGCGCAGTCTGGTACACCCGGACGACAAGGCCAGTTATCACCAGACTCAGGACCATGCGCTGGACACTGACAGCGACTGGTCGTGGCAAGGACGGATCTTGACCCGTTCGGGCGAACAGCGCTGGGCCGAGATCAAAGCCATCACCCGTCGGCTCGACGACGGGGCTTACGTCTGGGACGGTATCGTCTGGGACATCAGTGAGAGCAAGCGTATTGAGCTGGAACTCGCCAGTTCCCGCGAACAGCTGCGCGAGTTGTCTGCCCACCTGGAGAGCGTGCGCGAAGAAGAAAAGGCGCGCATCGCCAGGGAAGTTCATGACGAACTGGGGCAGATGCTGACCGTGCTCAAACTGGAAACATCCATGTGCGAATTAGCCTACGCCCAACTCGACCCCGGGCTGAACGAACGCTTGAACAGCATGAAGCGCTTGATCGCTCAGCTGTTCCAACTGGTGCGCGACGTGGCCACGGCGCTGCGACCACCGATTCTCGATGCCGGGATTGCTTCCGCTATCGAATGGCAGGCCCGGCGTTTCGAGGCGCGCACGCAGATTCCGTGTCTGGTGCAGGTGCCGGACAATCTGCCGGTGCTCAGCGATGCCAAGGCCATCGGCTTGTTCCGGATCCTTCAGGAAGCGCTGACCAATGTCATGCGCCATGCCCAGGCGCATACTGTTGAACTCACGCTGGCGCTGGAAGGCGACGAGTTGTGTCTGACCGTCAGTGATGATGGCGTAGGATTTGTTGCCTCGACGGGTAGGCCGACCTCCTTTGGGGTGGTGGGCATGCGTGAGCGGGTGTTGATAATGGGTGGGCAGTTGTCGCTTGAGAGTGAGTTGGGGGAGGGCACCACGCTGAGTGTGCGGGTGCCGCTGGATGCAGCCTGATGGTTTTTGTGGTGTCTTTGCTGACGTCTTCGCGAGCAGGCTCGCTCCCACAGTGATTGGGGTGAATCAGAAATCTGTGTACTGACCTAATTCCAATGTGGGAGCGAGCCTGCTCGCGAATGATCTTGGCTCTGACATAAGAAGAATGGAGAAGAATGTGATCCGTGTACTGGTAGCCGAAGACCACACCATCGTCCGCGAAGGCATCAAGCAATTGATTGGCCTGGCCAAGGATTTGCTGGTGGTGGGGGAGGCGAGCAATGGCGAGCAGTTACTTGAAACCTTGCGTCATGTGCCGTGCGAGGT
>NZ_JBFULH010000838.1:0-1523 GCF_056400445.1 Pseudomonas sp. P5_B2
GCCGATGGGCGAGGCCTGCGCTGTCGCTGTCGACCAGGGGCGAATTACCGAGACTGTCCACTAGCATCGTCGAGTGAAAATGAAGCCTCGAAGTGGTCAACGCTTCAATCACCCCGGTTGCGATCACCGCAGACAGGCCTTTCACGGTGTTGAACCAGGCTGAAGCGAACGGTCCTTCCAGAGGTGAAATGCTGCCGGTCGAGAGCATCAGCAGTGGCAGCACCGCCATTGGCTGTCCGAATATTTGCAGCAGTTGCAGCGCGTAGAAATCGTCGCGAATCCACGCCGACGTCAGTTGTGAGCCGCCGATGCAAGTCAGCGCCAACATGCCCAGGCCGATACCCAACACCCAGCGGCAATCAACCCATCGCAGGTTGCACAACGCCRCCACCAACGGCAGCGCGATCAACTGCGGCAACGCGGCCAACAGCGTGATAGGCGCAGTCTGGATGGGGCGATAACCCTGCACCTGAGCCAGATAAGCGGATGGAATAATGATCACCGCCAGCAACACCACCAGCACTCCAGCCAAGGTGAGCAAGGCGAAGGACAAATTGCGGATGCCGAGCATCTGCATCTTGAAAAATGGAATCGGTTGCGACCATTCGTTGATCAGGAACAGCACCATCAACAGCAATCCACCGACGAGCAATCCGCAGATCTGGCTCGACTCGAACCAGTCCAGCCGATTGCCCTGCAGAACGCCGATCACCAGCATGCAGATCGCCGGAAAACCCAGCAGCAGACCGCGCCAGTTGAAGTGTTTGAAGCGCTCCAGGCGCAGCGGGTCTTGTGGCAAACCGTAAGCCACCGCGACCAAGGCCAGCAGGCACGGCGCGATGATTTGCCAAAACGTCCATTGCCAGCCGACATATTCGGTCCACAACCCGGCCAATGGCGTGCCGAGTCCCGGGCCGAAGGTGGCGGTCAATGCATATCCGGCCAAGCCATAGAGCTTCACATTGGCCGGCAAGAATCGCAGCGCCACGGTCATCAACATCGGCGGCAACGCGCCGCCCGCCAGACCTTGCAACGTGCGCAGGATCAGCAGGCTTTCGTAGTTCGGGGCGAACGGACTCAACGCGCCTAACAGCGTGAATACGCTGATGGCGCAGAGGGTGAAACGCCGCAACGAAAACGTCACCGAGCACCATGGCGCAAATACCATCGCCGCCACCGAAGTTGCGGTGTAACTGGCGACCAGCCAGGTGCCTTCATCGTAGCCGATGGCCAATGCGCCGCGAATGTCCGCCAAGGCAACCTTGGTCACCATCTCGTTCAGGCCCGAGACCAGCACTGCCAGCAACACACCCGCCAGACCGATGATGATCCGTGGGCCGAAAGTCGGTGGCGTAGCGGCGGCTGAAGGGGTCGCGGCGAGTGGCGCCGTGACCGCGAGGGAAGTCATTACTGCTTGCTCCGGGGTTTGAGTACCGGGGCATTTTAAAAAGCGTGGGGGCTGACGAAAACTGACTTATCGACAGGTTATAAGTGCGCCAGACGCAGCAATACAAAAACCCTGT
>NZ_JBFULH010000839.1:0-1521 GCF_056400445.1 Pseudomonas sp. P5_B2
GCACTGACTCGGCACTGACTATGTCCAGGTAAGCGGTAATTTGGCGGCCTTCGATGGCGTGGGTTGTGGTGGTGATCATGGGAATTCCTTTTTCATTAACAGTGGTTCAAGGCAACTTGGATAGAAATGCGGCCAACGCATCAAACGCCGGCAACGTCACCGGATCATTCGCCGAATTACTCGCAACCGGGTGCGAGGCGTAGCGCACAATCACCATCTCGGCTTTCGGATCGACGTAGATGCGCTGACCATGAACACCACGCGCCATGAATGCCCCGCCCTCCTTGTTCGTGACCCACCACATCGAGCGGTAACTCCAACCCTTCAACAAGTCATAACCGGCCTTGGCAAAAACCTGTTTGTCGCTGCCACGGCGGATGTCATCAACAACAGTTTTGGGCACGATCTGCTGACCGTTGAGCCGGCCATCATTGCGCAGCATCTCGCCAAATCGGGCGAGGTCACGCAGGCCAGTGTTCAAGCCTCCGCCGGCAAACGGCGTGCCGATGGAGTCCACGGTAAAATAGGCATCTTGCTCGGCGCCCAGGCGACTCCAGATGCGCTCCGACAATAACTGCGCAACGTTACGGCCAGTCGCTCGAGCGATGATCCAGCCGAGGACATCGGTGTTGACGGTCTTGTAGCCAAACGCGCTTCCGTGTTCGCCTTGCAGTTGAACGGTCTGCAAAAACGCGTAGTAACTTCGCGGCCCGGTGTAGTCCTTTGGCTTGGGCAATGGGCTACCTGCCTTTGCGTGCGCCCAAACCTCGGCGTTCGGGTCGGCATAGTCTTCGCTGTATTTAAGCGCCGTCGTCATATCGAGGACCTGACGCACCGTGGCACTGCCGAACGCAGAAGCCGCCAGTTCGGGAACGTAATCGACGACAGGCTTGTTCGCATCGATCCGCCCTTCTGCCACCAACATCGCGCCGAGTGTACCGACCACGGATTTGGTCACCGACATCGCCGCGTGCTGACCTTCGGGTTTCAGTACGCCGAAGTAGCGCTCATAAACAACCTTGCCCCTGTGCATCACCACAATCCCGTCGGTGTAAGTGGCCGCGAGGGACTGATCCCAGGTCATCGACTGCGTTGCGCCGAGCGGCGTGAAGTTGATGGCGTCGATATCGTTGCGCAGCGCGGACACCAATGGAACCGGGGCGCCAAGGCCTCGTGAAACGTTGATCGTGGGCATGAGCTGACGGAAGTTCGAGACACTCCAGCGCATCGCCGGGAATTGGAAGTAGCTGCCGTCTTCGAAGCGCACGGTGCGATCGGCGGGAGGTGGCGAACCGACCATCCAGCCTAGTTTGGTGGGGTCGCTGGCTTCGGCGTCCGGGAATGTTGTTGCGGTGGCGAGTGATGACAGGGCGCACGCCAATACCGCAACGATGGACATGACATTGCGGCGATGAGCAGTGCGAGGGTGAGGCATGGTGTCGATTCCGTTCGAGGGGGCCGGTAGTCTAACAGGTGGGTGGGGAGGCCGAAGGCTGGGCTTTTCGAGCGAAGAGGTCATAC
>NZ_JBFULH010000840.1:0-1516 GCF_056400445.1 Pseudomonas sp. P5_B2
CAAAAGAACTGAGCAGCGGATCGGCGGGTATTCATCCGTGGCTTGAACGGCCGGTCATTTCCAGGGCCATTTCGCTGGCGTAGCTGTCGGTCATGCCGGCGATGAAGTCGATCATGCGCAGGAATGAAGTGTGCAATGGGCCGCGAGGATCGGGCGCATTGTTGCCCAGCAGGTCGAGGATGCGGCGGCTTTTGAACGAGGGCGTTCGACCATTATGTTGTTCCAGTGCCGCTCCACAGAAAGCATTCAGAAGAATCTCCAGCGTCGTGTAGGCGCCGATTTCATGCAGTGTCTTGCGTTTGTCCTGGAAGATTTTTTTTCTGGCCATGTCTTTGGCATTCAAGACGCAGCGCTTGGCCGGGCCATGCATGTGCTCCACCAAGTCTGCGGGCAGTGTACCGGCCAGCAGGGCGTCTTGTTGTTCGACGAAGGCGCGAGCCGCGGCATTGGTGAGGTGTTCGATGGCTTTGCCGCGCAAGATTGCCAGTTTGCGTCGACGCGAATCCAGTGGGCCCAGTTGGCGATAGGTTTGTGGAAGATCGTCGCCCACCAGGTTGAGCAGCAAAGACTCGACTTCGGCGTACTCCAGCAACTCCATCTCCAAACCGTCTTCCAGGTCGATCAACGCATAGCAGATGTCATCTGCAGCTTCCATCAGATAAACCAACGGATGGCGTGCCCAGCGCTGCTCCTCGAGCTGCGGCAGACCGAGTTTATGGGCGATCTGCTCCAGCAACGGCAGTTCGCTCTGATAGCAGCCGAACTTGTGTTTTTTGTAGCCCAGTGAGTCAGCGTGCTTCGCCGTCCAGGGATATTTCAGGTACGTACCCAGCGTGGCGTACGTCAGCCGCGTGCCACCATCGAACTGATGGTACTCAAGTTGAGTGAGCACGCGGAACCCTTGGGCGTTGCCTTCGAAATTCAGGAAGTCATTGCGTTCGACTTCACTCATGTCGTCCAGCCAGCCACGGCCTGCGGCCTGCTGGAACCAGTGACGGATGGCGTCTTCGCCGGAGTGACCGAAAGGTGGATTGCCGATGTCATGGGCCAGGCATGCCGACTGCACCACCATCCCCAGATCACTCGGATCGCACCAGTCGGGCAGGGCGCCGCGAATGGTTTCACCGACACGCATGCCCAACGAGCGGCCGACACAGCTGACCTCCAGCGAGTGGGTCAGGCGCGTGTGGATGTGATCGTTGCTGGTGACTGGATGGACTTGGGTCTTGCGTCCCAGCCGGCGAAAAGCGCCTGAGAAGATAATGCGGTCATGGTCTTTATGGAAAGGACTGCGGCCGAGTTCTTCCGGGCTGTGCAGAGGCTTTCCGAGGCGTTCGCGGGTAAGCAGGGTTTGCCAATCCAAGGCGGGTCTCTCCGTCAGGTGACTGATCCCATAGCCTAGAGCCCGGCGGCGTCGATGTCGATGAGCAGCAATTGCTCACCATTGATGAAAAGTTGCCCCGCGGTGATGCAAGATTGATTTTGTATTCGCTCGGTGACCGGCCAGGCACACAGG
>NZ_JBFULH010000841.1:0-1513 GCF_056400445.1 Pseudomonas sp. P5_B2
GTCCGACATCTCCTACACAACATTACCGATCATTGATCATCAAAATACCGCTCATGCCAATCCACCAGCGGCTGTGGCAAGTTGAGCTTCTGTCCGTAAATCACCGAATAAGACAGCACGTTCTGCACATACTGACGGGTTTCGTCGAACGGGATGCTTTCCACCCAGACATCGAAGCTCAGGTGGTCCGCGCCACGCAGCCACTGACGTACGCGGCCCGGGCCGGCGTTGTAGGCAGCGGAGGCGAGGACGCGGTTGCCGTTGAACTGGGCGTGGACCTGGCTCAGGTATGCGGCACCCAGCTGGATGTTTTTCTCCGGGTCCAGCACTTGCTGTGGCGAGGCCAGAGGGATACTGAACTTGCGCGCGGTTTCCTTGGCAGTGGCGGGCATCAATTGCATCAGGCCGGTGGCGCCGACGCCGGAGCGTGCGTCGGCCATGAAGGCGCTTTCCTGGCGAGTGATCGCGAACACCCAGCTTGGATGCAGGCCGCGGATTTTGGCTTCACGGACCAGCGGTTCGCGGTAGGCCATCGGGAAGCGGATGTCCAGATCGTCCCAGTATTGTGCCTGGCTGATGGTGCGGATCGCCGGGAAATACCATTTCAGGTCATACGCCAGTTTTGCCTGGGCGACCATTTCGTCACGGCTGAAGTGACGGCTGACGTGATACCACTCGCGGCGGCCGTCGACGACCTGCCCCCGTGCGTGGAACTCCAGAGCGCGACGAACGCCCGGTGTGTTGCGCACCTTGTTCATCAGCGCCGGGCTCAACACCAACGGTTTATTGTTCAGCGCATACGGGGACTGCGAACGATCAGCCGCGAGGAAGCCATAGAAGTCGCGCTCGCGAGCAAGGTTTTTATAAAGTGTTTGCACTTCCGCGCTCTGAGGCTGGGCCAGTTCAAGGCTGCGGGCCTGCCAATAGCGCCAGCGATTGGTGGTCGCCAGCTCCTGCGGCACGCGCCGGGTCAACTGATGTGCATCGTCCCAACGACCCAGGCGCAACAACAATCGCAGGCGCCATTCGGACACCGTGTTGTCGCGCAGCTCCGGGTCGTACTTGGTCATCACATCCAGTGCGCGGCTGTCGAAACGTCGTGCGAGGGTCAGCCCGATTTCCCTGGCGATCGCCACTTTTTCATCGCGGGAGAAGTGCATGCTGCTGGCATAACCGTCGAGCAGGTCCATGGCCTTGTCGGGGTCCTGCTTGGCCAGGCGGCGCAGGCCGAGGCTGACCACGTCGGACATCGGCTCGTCAGCCGGAGTGAAGCGCGAAGGCTGGTTGAGCAGTTCAGGTTTTTGCGCCACGTCAATCAGCAGCCGACCGCGTGGGGCAAGCGTGGTGAGGCCGTTGACGAGGCTGTTGGCCAGCGGGTAATTACGCGCCTGGGCGGCGAGCTTGGTGCGCTCCCAGCGTTTTTGCTCGGGCAGTTGACCTTCGGCAGCCCACAGTCCGAACAGCGCGTCGCACGCTTCCGGCTGGGATTTGCCGGTCAGCCACAGTTTGTTGG
>NZ_JBFULH010000842.1:0-1511 GCF_056400445.1 Pseudomonas sp. P5_B2
ACATCGACCTTTACCAACTGCATTGGCCGGAGCGCAGCACCAATTTCTTCGGTCAATTGGGCTATAAACACAAGAGCGAAGCCAACCTCACGCCGCTGGAAGATACCCTCGAAGCACTGGACGAGCAGGTCAAGGCCGGCAAGATCCGCCACATTGGCCTGTCCAATGAAACACCATGGGGCACCATGCGTTTCCTCGCCCTGGCCGAAGCCCGTGGCTGGCCTCGTGCGGTGTCGATCCAGAACCCCTACAACCTGCTGAACCGTAGCTTTGAAGTCGGTCTGGCAGAGATCGCCATTCGCGAACAATGCGGCTTGCTCGCTTACTCTCCGCTGGCGTTCGGTTTCCTGTCCGGCAAGTACGAAGGTGGCGCGCGCCCGCCGAAAGGCCGCCTGAGCCTCTACAACCGCTTCAGCCGCTATTTCAATCCACAATCGGAAGCAGCGTGCAGCCGCTACGTGGCATTGGCCCGTGAACACGGCCTGGACCCGGCACAGATGGCATTGGCATTCGTGAATCAACAGCCATTCGTCACCAGCAACATCATTGGCGCTACGACGCTTGAGCAATTGGACAGCAACATTGCCAGCTTCGAGCTGAAACTTTCGGACGAAGTGCTGGAAGGGATTGAGGCGATTCACAAGGATCACCCGAACCCGGCACCGTAATCGAGGACAATGATCGTTCCCACGCTCTGCGTGGGAATGCATCACGTGACGCTCCGCGTCACCTCCAAAGCGGACGCAGAGCGTCCATGGCGGCATTCCCACGCAGAGCGTGAGAACGATCACGCTGCATTACAGCGACCGCGCAATAATCTCCTTCATGATTTCGTTGGTGCCGGCATAAATCCGTTGCACCCGCGCATCCGCCCACGCCCGGGCAATCGGGTATTCCCACATAAAGCCGTAACCGCCATGCAACTGCACGCACTCGTCGAGCACCTTGCATTGCAGGTCCGTACCCCAATACTTGGCCATCGCCGCCGTCGGTACATCCAGCATGCCTTGCAGGTGCAGTTCCAGGCAGCGATCAACGAAAACCCGGCCGATCTGGATCTCGGTCGCCATCTCCGCCAGTTTGAAGCGAGTGTTCTGGAAGTCGGCAATCGCCTTACCGAACGCCTTGCGGTCGCGGGTGTAGTCCAGCGTCCACTGCAACGCCGCTTCAGCCGACGCAAGCCCGCCGATGGCCACGGTGAGGCGCTCTTGGGGTAACTCCTGCATCAGGTAAGCAAAGCCCATCCCGGCCTGCCCCAGCAGGTTTTCCTTGGGCACACGAACGTCCTGGAAGAACAGCTCCGACGTGTCCTGCGCCTTCATGCCAACCTTTTCCAGTCGCTTGCCCTTATCGAAACCCGGCGTACCGGCCTCCACCAGAAACAGGCTGGTGCCCTTGGCGCCGGCCTTTGGATCGGTCTTGGCCACGACAATCACCAGGTCAGCCAGAAAGCCGTTGGTGATGAAGGTTTTCGACCCGTTGATGACGTACTCATCACCATCCAATACCGC
>NZ_JBFULH010000843.1:0-1511 GCF_056400445.1 Pseudomonas sp. P5_B2
TGCTCCGAGCCGAAGCATCAACCAATAGTCCACTTTAACGAATCACGCCAGCCGGCGAGGCAGGCGTCTGACTGGAGATAGCCATGAGCATCCCCGTGAGCGCTTTGAAAGATGACGAGCTGTTGCACTATGCCGCGCTTGATCCGGGCGCTGCTGTCGAACTCGCCCGCCGCATTGCCGACAACGGCATAGACCCGAGCGCCGAGCGCGAAGAGTTACGCGAGGATATTCGTGAGCTGGAAAGCCGCATCGAGGGCAGCGACGRCGAACTGGACAATCTGCGAGGTGACGCTCACAACGCCTGCGAGTGGATCAAGCGCGCAATGGATCCTAAAGAGCGGGAGCTATCAACGAACGAGCTGCTGCAAAAAGCACTCGACTGCCTGGAGTAAAGCCATGAGCACATTTGCCGTATTCGGAATGAATGAACACTTCGCCCGCGAAGAGGCGAAGCGCAAGGTTCGCGACTTCAAGATTGAGAAAGGCCAACGGGTCGAACTGTCCATGAGCCAATGGCTCCAGGCTGTCGAAGAGCGCGTCATCAAGATCATGGACGGCAAGCGTGTCGCCCAGCTCAGCAGCATGTTCGATGCCCCCCAGTACGCCGCCGACTACGCCGAGCGCATCCGGAATCTAGGGCGGTGTCGCGACGTCATCATCAGGGCGAAGATCAAGCTGCCGCAGAACGACTTGAGGCGGAAGTCGCCGACGAAACTTTCGTGGATGGATTACTCGCCGGAATCGACAGCGGCCGCCTGACCCGCCCTCGTCTATTGCGCCTGCTTATGACGATGCGCACTGGAAGCCAGCCAAATCGCACTGATAAACCTTCCAACCAGACCCTTTTCCGCAGTTCCGTTTTCGATAGCTTCAGCTACTGACTGAATGTAGTTCCAGTGAGCCTCAGCAGGATCATCTACAAACTCAGCCCCGTCGATCTCTGATAAAAAACTCAATGCCACTTTAGCCCGATGCTCTCTGGTGCCCTCTGCAGTTGCTAACACATCTACCGCACTGGAAAGCCTGGATAGCGTATCGCTGGAAATAGTCACTCTGATTCCTATACCCGCGCCCGCTGAGCTGTCTACTTCGGAGGCATCAGCAATATGAAGCTTCCCCCCATCCCTTGGCGGATCCTCTGAGGGGTCTCGTAGTTGAAGTAGATCAACCACGCACCATCGGGCCTGCGCTCTGAGTCCTCATAGTAGGTTCCGACTTCGCGCGTTGTGATGCCGAGAACAGTGGAAATATCCTTGTTTGTTGGTCTGCGATCCATCAGGTCAGCTCATTTACGACGTCATCCAGTCCTTTAACAAATAGTTCACAAACTCAAATCACGCCACAGCCCGGGCATGCCCCGGCACAAGGACGCCACCATGCCCACAGAAAACAAATCGGCCAAGCCCAAGTGTTCTGAGCAGCTCCGAACACAAGCCGCCCCAGGCTCACCGGTGAGGTGTCAGCAACCCGATCAACATGAAGGCGGGCCCAATAATTAGAAGKGCTGGAGC
>NZ_JBFULH010000844.1:0-1508 GCF_056400445.1 Pseudomonas sp. P5_B2
CACACCGTGATCAGGGCGCTCAGTCTGGTCTCTTGCCTGCGCGAGCTGTCGATTCAATGCCCTGAGTCCGACCTGAGCGGCTCCAAATCGCCCCCTACTGGGAAGTCGCATCAGACAAGCACTGCAAACTGGCGTCGCTGCTTGATCACTTTGAGAAAGGTCTGACGAAGTCTAGATACTAAGGTCTAATTGACCTGAAAGCATTGTTGTAGAGCCTTTTATAAATTTTTGAATCATCTGAAAAATGCGCTACCCTCCGCCGCATCAATAGCAAGGGTTTGCAAATGAACATCAAGATTGTGGCGAATGAGCAAGGAAGCGGTTGCAAAGTTTGGCTTGACGAAACGGCAGTTTCGTTCCCCAGCCTGGAGGACGCTCAAACCTACATTTCCCAGCTTGAAGAGCGGATAGAGGCAGCCTCTCATACATTTGCTCAGGATGCTGGGAACCCGGAGGTTTAGGTAAGCATCTCGTCAGAGGTCGCCTATTAGGCCAGTCTGCCTACGCGACCTGATTGCTCTACAAGCCAGAGCATTCGCGAAATGACTCCACCCCTATTTGGTTTTTTGTTCGTTCCGTATTCACAAATATTTGTCTTATAGATTGCCCAGAAGCCGAACTTGAGCTTGACTGGCGGCAACACGACTAATGCGAAACTGACAGAAAATAGGGGGCTGGCCAAGTTGGCGCAATCCAGCCATTCAACCTTCATAAAAACTTAACAAAATTGCTGCAGAGTTTGGGAGCCCGTTATCACAATGAGTTCCTTCAATGAAAAGTTTGATGAAGTCTGCTGCGTTCGCCGTTACGGTTTCGCTTTGTGCCACCTCAGTGTCTTTTGCTGATGAAAGCGTCCGCCTGACAGGTTCGGGTGCCAGTTTTCCGGCACCTATCTACCTCACCTGGTTCAAGGATTTCAGCAAGAAAACMGCTGGCGTTACCGTGGATTACCAATCCAAGGGCAGCGGCGCGGGTGTGCAGGACTTCCTGAACAAAACCGTTGATTTCGCGGCCAGTGACTCGGCAATGAAAGACGAAGACATTGCCAAGGTTGCCGAGGGCGCGCAGTTGCTGCCGATGACTGCGGGTGAAATCGTGCTGGCTTACAACCTGCCGGGCAGTCCCAAAGGGCTTAAATTGCCACGCGACGTTTACTCCAATATTTTCCTGGGCAAGATCACTCGCTGGAATGATCCACAGATCGTCGCGGCCAACCCGGAGCTAAAACTACCCGACATGCCGATCACGGTTGTCGTGCGTGCAGATTCCAGCGGTACTACCGCGGTATTCACAAAGCACATGGCGGCAATCAATCCTGAGTTCAACAAGGCGCTAGGTGAAGGCAACACCGTCAACTGGCCGGCCAGCGACAAATTCATCAAATCGCCTAAGAATGATGGTGTAACAGCCACCGTACGCCAGACCCCAGGTGCGATTGGTTACATCGAATACGGCTTCGCCAAGCTGGCCAAGGTCGACTTTGCCCAGTTGCAGAACAAGGCCGGGGC
>NZ_JBFULH010000845.1:0-1499 GCF_056400445.1 Pseudomonas sp. P5_B2
TGATACGGATTTGCTGATTTTGCATTGGATTTCAGACTCCGGCTGCTATTCCCACCGAGCGCAATACGCCCGTTAAAAGGAGGCGCAATTCTATAGACGCCCCAGATAGGTGTCAACCCAATAAAAAAGCCCCCGCTGAGCGGGGGCTTTTTCATGTCATCAAAGCTTACTCAAAAAAGAGCTTACTCGATGATTTTGGCTACGACGCCAGCGCCGACGGTACGACCGCCTTCACGGATAGCGAAACGCAGACCATCTTCCATCGCGATGGTTTTGATCAAGGTAACAGTCATCTGAATGTTGTCACCTGGCATTACCATTTCAACGCCTTCTGGCAGCTCGCAGTTACCAGTCACGTCAGTTGTACGGAAGTAGAACTGTGGACGGTAGCCTTTGAAGAACGGAGTATGACGACCGCCTTCTTCCTTGCTCAGAACGTAAACTTCTGCGGTGAACTTGGTGTGCGGCTTAACCGAACCCGGCTTAACCAGAACCTGGCCACGCTCAACGTCGTCACGCTTGGTACCGCGCAACAGAACGCCGCAGTTCTCGCCAGCACGACCTTCGTCGAGCAGCTTACGGAACATTTCAACACCGGTGCAGGTGGTGACGGTAGTGTCACGCAGACCAACGATTTCCAGTGGATCTTGAACGCGAACGATACCGCGCTCGATACGACCAGTCACAACAGTACCGCGACCCGAGATCGAGAAYACGTCTTCGATTGGCATCAGGAACGGCTTGTCGGTCAGACGAACTGGTTCTGGGATGTAGCTGTCCAGAGTTTCAACCAGTTTACGAACGGCAGTGGTGCCCATTTCGTTGTCGTCTTTRCCTTCCAGAGCCATACGAGCGGAACCGATGATGATCGGAGTGTCGTCGCCTGGGAAGTCGTAAGTGCTCAGCAGATCGCGCACTTCCATCTCAACCAGYTCCAGCAGCTCAGCGTCGTCTACCAGGTCAGCCTTGTTCAGGAAAACCACRATGTACGGAACGCCKACCTGACGGGMCAGCAGGATGTGCTCRCGSGTYTGYGGCATCGGACCRTCAGCGGCCGAGCAAACCAGGATCGCGCCGTCCATCTGSGCMGCRCCRGTGATCATGTTCTTCACATAGTCRGCGTGRCCKGGGCAGTCRACGTGMGCRTAGTGACGAATCTTCGAGTTGTACTCGACGTGTGCGGTGTTGATGGTGATACCACGAGCTTTTTCTTCTGGCGCGCTGTCGATTTTATCGAAATCAACGATAGCCGAACCGAAAACCTCGGAGCAAACACGAGTCAGAGCWGCAGTCAGAGTGGTYTTACCGTGGTCAACGTGACCGATGGTGCCAACGTTGACGTGCGGTAGGGAACGATCAAATTTTTCTTTAGCCACGACAATTAACTCCTTGCCTAAAGGGCTGAATCAGCCTTGTTTTTTGGTAACAGTTTCGACGATGTGCGACGGAGCTGTATTGTATTTTTTGAATTCCATAGAGTAGCTTGCGCGACCCTGGGA
>NZ_JBFULH010000846.1:0-1495 GCF_056400445.1 Pseudomonas sp. P5_B2
CACTCCGTACATCGACAAAATATGCGATACACGATTTTCGGAAGCCGCAACCTACGTGATTGTCAATCCTTCGTGCTTAAAGCAATATCTTCCAGGTGAACCACTGAGCTTCGCTCCAGGAGGAAACGCTTGGCAGTATGCATCGAACGGATGGAGCAGTGCAGAGCCATGGGGCGCATGGTCGCTTGGCGATGTCGGCGGTTCAATCGTGTTATCTGTGCCGCCCAAAGCTGCTTATCAACTGGTTATTGAAGGCAGGGCCTATGTGACCCAACAGCACCCAGTTCAGACCATCATCGCAGAAGTAAACGGCAGCGAGATCGCGACGTGGACATTTGATTTGACTGCGCCAACTGGCACGCAAACAGCAGAAATCCCCCAGAATTTGGTTCAGAATGKCTTGTTGAAAATCGTACTGAAGGCACCTGGATCCGTGTCGCCAGTACAGATTGAGCAATCTGCGGATGCTCGGGTGCTTGGCCTTGGAGTGCAGACACTCACACTACGCGCCGTGCCTTGATAAAAATAATAATCTATAGAGTGATAGTTGATCCCTGCGACGATTGAAAGTGTGTGCTGCCGGTGGACTGGAGTGTTTAGATCACTATGGTATGTCCGGCCGTTAGCGAGGTCGCGGTAGGGACGGCAGTTGCCTGCCGCCCCCCCCGAACAGATCCGTACTTACGGAACTACCGCATACGACTCCTGCCTGGGTGTATCTGATCCATGATCCCACACCCGATGCGGTACACCCGAATTCTCTCAGGAGCCAGCACACCATGATGCGACCCGACGCAAAAAGTGGAAAAAGTCTACCCCTCCCCCAAGCTCGTGGACTGTAAGCGTCCAGCCCCACCACCTTGCACGCGACCAATCACCCCAGCGGCAGCAGCTCATCAATCCTATGCGATCCATGAAGTACACCTACCGCCAGGTGTGTTTCCCGCTTACCGTGGCATTTCCGGTGAGCAGTTCCACGGCAGCAGCGTTTCGTAGTCGGCCACCACTGCGCATGTGGCAATCGCTCCAGTACGTGGCGCAGCCACGTATAGGGYTCCTGGCCGTTGACCTTGGCGKTCTCGACCAAGCTRTAGATCTGKGCACTGGCGGTKGCGCCTTTAGGCGTRTCGCTGAACAGCCAKGCTTTGCGTCCGATCACGAATGGCTTTATCGCTTGTTCGGCGGAGTTGTTGTAGTTCGGTAAAACTCAGTCTCCATGTAGCGTTCCAGCCGGAGCCAGTTGAGTTGCTGGCCAGATAATTCACGGCCTTGCCCTGCACACTTTGTGGCGTCACCTGTGGCTGCGTTTTCTCCAGCCAGCTTTTCAACTGAGCCAAGATTGGCTGACTTTTTTCCTAATGGCCAATAAAACGCTGTTCATCGCTGGCGTTCTTGAGTTCGCGCTCGACGCCATACCACTTGTTAATCATGGTCAGTGCGATATCGGCACGCCCGGTCTTACCCTTGGGCTGCACTTTTTGCGCATCGACGAACT
>NZ_JBFULH010000847.1:0-1495 GCF_056400445.1 Pseudomonas sp. P5_B2
AGGTTCTCCATGGCTCAATACGTCTTCACCATGCATCGGCTGGGCAAAGTTGTTCCGCCGAAGCGGGAAATCCTGAAAAACATTTCTCTGTCGTTCTTCCCAGGCGCCAAGATCGGCGTACTCGGCCTCAACGGTTCGGGTAAATCCACGCTGCTGAAAATCATGGCCGGCGTCGACACCGAGTTCGAGGGCGAAGCCCGCCCGATGCCAGAGTTGAACATCGGTTACCTGCCACAGGAACCGATCCTTGATCCGACCAAGACCGTGCGCGAAGTGGTCGAGGAAGCGGTCAGCGTGATCAAGAACGCCCAGGCACGCCTGGACGAGGTTTACGCGGCTTACGCAGAAGAAGATGCCGACTTCGACAAACTGGCGGCAGAACAGGCCAAGCTCGAAGCCATCCTGCAAGCCAGCGACGGTCACAACCTTGAGCGTCAACTGGAAGTCGCCGCCGATGCGCTGCGCCTGCCGGCGTGGGACGCCAAGGTCGAATTCCTCTCCGGTGGTGAAAAGCGTCGTGTGGCCCTGTGCCGTCTGCTGCTGTCCGCGCCGGACATGCTGCTGCTCGACGAACCGACCAACCACTTGGACGCCGATTCCGTGGCCTGGCTGGAACACTTCCTGCACGATTTCCCGGGCACCGTGGTTGCGATCACGCACGACCGCTACTTCCTGGACAACGTTGCCGGCTGGATTCTGGAACTCGACCGCGGCGCCGGTATCCCGTACGAGGGCAACTATTCGGGCTGGCTTGAAGCCAAGTCCGATCGTCTGGCGGCCGAATCCAAGCAGCAATCGGCTCACGAAAAGGCCATGAAGGAAGAACTGGAGTGGGTGCGCAAAGGCGCCAAGGCCCGCCAGTCGAAATCCAAGGCTCGTCTGCAACGCTTCGAAGAAATGCAATCGCAGGAATTCCAGAAGCGCAGCGAAACCAACGAGATCTACATCCCGGCCGGTCCACGCCTGGGCGACAAGGTCATCGAATTCAAGAACGTTTCCAAGGGTTATGGCGATCGCGTGCTGATCGATAACCTGTCGTTCTCCATGCCTAAAGGCGCCATCGTTGGCGTGATCGGCGGTAACGGTGCCGGTAAATCGACCCTGTTCCGCATGCTGATGGGCAAGGAACAACCGGATTCGGGCAGCATCGAAGTCGGCGAAACCGTGCAACTGGCGTGCGTCGATCAGAGCCGCGAAGACCTGGACGGCAGCAAGACCGTGTTCCAGCAAATCTCCGACGGTTCGGATCAGATCCGCATCGGCAACTACGAGATCCCGTCGCGCACCTACGTTGGTCGCTTCAACTTCAAGGGCGGCGATCAGCAGAAGTTCGTCAAGGACCTGTCCGGTGGTGAGCGCGGTCGCTTGCACCTGGCCCTGACCCTGAAAGAGGGCGGCAACGTCCTGCTGCTCGACGAACCGTCCAACGACCTTGACGTTGAAACCCTGCGTTCCCTGGAAGAAGCCCTGCTGGACTTCCCGGGCGCCGCCATTG
>NZ_JBFULH010000848.1:0-1490 GCF_056400445.1 Pseudomonas sp. P5_B2
GTTTCTTTCTGGGCTTGGGGAGCAATCAGGTCGTTCTCGGAGGCTATTGAAGGCTCTGTCTTAGTCCTATCAAGGTTTTGAACACGCTACCGCCCCAGGATTAACCGTTGGTTTCCTGAGAACGTGGATCATGCAGGCGGCATACGGGCCGATGTGAGCGCTGGCATTTTTTTGAAGCGCAAGTAGCGAGAAAATGGGTGAATTCAGACACTGATTACTGACCATACAAACAGCCAGCATTACGAGTGTTCACGAGCAGCGTTGGTTGTTTTAGTCAGTGTAAGGGCAGGGCGATTTCATCAGGTTTTTCTATCGCGAGGATCGGCACGCTGAGTGTGTGCTCGCGATGCAAAAGTTGCAGGAGAATCATGGCGCGTTCCTCGCCGTCCCGGGCCACGAACATGGCCTCAAGCTCCTTGAAGCTTCCACTGTTGATGCGCACGCGATCACCCGGCTCAAACGTGATTGAGTCGGGCGATTTGTTGCTGAGTCGCTGTTGCAGGTTTTCGATCAGTTCGTTTGCGACCGCAAGCGGCTGTTTGCCGAAAGTCACCAATTTGTTCACACCGCAGGTTGAGCGGATGGGGTGCCAGTTGTCTTTTTTTTGGTCGAGCTGGATGAACAGGTAGCCATGGAACAGCGACTCCACCGAGGTGGTGCGCCGGCCACGTTGAAGACGTTCAACGTGGTGGGTTGGGCGATAGCAGGTGAAGGCCTGACGTGTCAGGTTTTCCTCGGCACGGGCGTCCTGCCGGGGTTTGCACTGGATCAGGTACCAGMGGGGCCGCGCGTGCTGGGTAGGCATGTCGTGGGTTCTCGTTGTGTAGATCAGGGCGGCGGTGCTGCCCTGATTTCCGGTGTTATTTGTCTGAGGCATATTCGTATTGGTAGTAGCTGTAGGCACCATATTTGCCGTAGCCATAGGCAGATGCTTTGCGTTCCACGGCGTTGAAAATCGCGCCTTTGACCACAATGCCGTTCTGCTCGAAGCGGCGCTTGGTCACCAGGATTTCCTTGGCGGCGTTGACGCCGAAGCGGGTCACGATCAGGCTGGTGCCGGCCTGGCGACCGACCAGCGCGGCATCGGTGACCGCGAGGATCGGCGGGGTGTCGATGATGACCAGGTCGTACTGGCTGCTGACGTCTTCCAGAAACTGAGTGAAGTTGCTGTGCATCAACAATTCCGACGGGTTCGGTGGGATCTGCCCGCGGGTAATGACGTGCAGGTTGTCCACTTCGGTCGCGTGGGTCGCGGTGTTCAGGTCGACTCTGCCGGCCAGCAGATCAGACAAGCCGTTGCTCACGTCCTTGCGGAACAGTTTGTTCAGGTAACCCTTGCGCATGTCGGCGTCGACCAGCAGCACCTTTTTCCCTGTCTGGGCGATGATGGCCGCGAGGTTGCACGAGACGAAGGATTTACCCACGCTTGGACTCGGGCCCGAAATCATCAGGATGTTGTTCTTGGCCTCCATGGTCGCGAAGTGCAGGCT
>NZ_JBFULH010000849.1:0-1490 GCF_056400445.1 Pseudomonas sp. P5_B2
GTTGGGTCGAGGGGGAGTAGGGATATGAAAAAAATAATAGCGCTAGGGCTGATGTTGGCGACATTGCAAGGGTGTGGTCTGCGCGAACCGGTGTCGGCCGAGCAGGACACCGAAACTCCGACCCTGACACCCCGGGCGTCGACCTATTACGACTTGCTGAAAATGCCACGACCCAAGGGCCGGTTGATGGCGGTGGTGTACGGTTTCCGGGACCAGACCGGGCAATACAAACCGACCCCGGCCAGTTCGTTTTCGACCAGCGTGACCCAGGGCGCGGCGAGCATGTTGATGGATGCGATGCAGGCCAGCGGCTGGTTTGTGGTGCTGGAACGGGAAGGGCTGCAGAACCTGCTGACCGAGCGCAAGATCATTCGTGCTTCGCAGAAAAAGCCCAATACACCGGTGAACATCCAGGGGGAACTGCCTCCGCTGCAAGCGGCGAACATGATGCTTGAAGGCGGGATCATTGCCTACGACACCAACGTGCGCAGCGGCGGGGAAGGGGCGCGTTATCTGGGTATCGATATTACTCGGGAGTACCGGGTGGATCAGGTCACGGTCAACCTGCGGGCAGTGGATGTGCGCAGTGGTCAGGTGTTGGCCAATGTCATGACCAGCAAGACGATCTACTCGGTGAGCCGTAGTGCAGGGGTGTTCAAGTTTATCGAGTTCAAGAAGTTGCTGGAGGCGGAGGTCGGTTACACCACGAACGAGCCGGCGCAGTTGTGTGTTTTGTCGGCTATCGAGGCGGCTGTCGGGCATTTGCTGGCGCAGGGGATTGAGCGGCAAATGTGGCAGGTGGCGGGGGATAATTCGCCTGCTAACAATGAGACGCTCGACCGTTATCTGACTCAGAACAAGGTGGTGACTGAGGGTGAGGCAGGGGCAGGGGCTGGGGCGGAGTGAGCCGAGGCGGCCKTCGGGCCGACCTGGCTTTCCTGGGGTGTACATATCCATTTCTGCGGTAACGTCTGCTTATGGTTTCGCTTTTACAGCGAGTCCCTTTTGGCAAACGCGGTACGTGTCAAGGTACCTGTCGCCTTGTCTTACAGTTGCTAGCCCGTTGCGCTCTTAATTTCAGGGCGCTCTGGGTTTAAATACACAGCATCTGCCAACTTCCAGTTGCGTGTTCGACTGCGTCGAACGGCGCTGCGCGCCACTCCCCGGATAAACACCTCCACTCAGCCTCCCGAGGGGGCGGGTGGATCAAGAGCTGCAGGCGAGCTAACGCTCGGCCTGATGAGTGGTGAGAAGCAAAAGCGGTTCGCCGATCTATTGTAGGAGGCTGGCTTGCCAGCGATGGGGGCCTGACAGCCGACCAATCTCTATCAGATKTACCCAGTTCAAAATGTGGGAGCGGGCTTGCTCGCGAAGGCGGCCTCACAACCAACCAATCCCTGCCAGATGTCCCCAATCCAATTGTAGGAGTGAGCCTGCTCGCGATGRCGGCCTGACAGCCGACCAAATYTCTAACMGGTGTACATCATTCC
>NZ_JBFULH010000850.1:0-1489 GCF_056400445.1 Pseudomonas sp. P5_B2
GCGTTTACAGAACCGAGCACACACAAAAACGCCCGACCTTTGCAGGCCGGGCGTTTTTTTGAGCCCTGGAATCAGGACTGACTGGTTGGCGTCGTTGCTGGCGCTACAGTCGGGGTTACAGCAGGGGTCGGCGCGGTTGAAGAGTTCGATGCGCTGACCGGCGCGGCTTGAGTTGCCGGCTTGGCAGCAGCCACTGCTGGTTTTGGTGCGGCAGCTTTTGGCGCTGCTGGCTTCTTCGCTGCAGCAGGTTTTGCTGCTGGCTTGGCTGCCGGTTTGGCGGCTGCGGTTTTGGCTGCTGGTTTAGCAGCAACCGGTTTGGCCGCTGGCTTGGCTGCAGCAGTTTTGGCTGCTGGCTTGGCCGCTGGTTTAGCAGCTGCTTTTGCCAGTGGCTTGGCAGCGGTTTTAGCCGCTGGTTTTGCCGCTGCGGTTTTCGCCGCTACAGGCGCAACCTTGGCACCGGTGAGTTTTTCGATTTGCTTGGTCAGTGTGTCGACCTTGCTGTGCAGTGCTTTCACTTCGTTGCGGCTCGGTACACCGAGGCGCGAAATGGCGCTGTTCAGGCGCTTGTCGAAAGCCCCTTCCAGCTCATCCCATTTGCCCAGTGCACGATCTTTAACGCCAGTGATTCGCGACTTGGCCGAAGTAGCAGAATCCTTGGCGGCGTCGACTTTCTTGCCGACAGCGTTCTTGGTGAGCTTCTCGGCTTTCTCGCCGTCTTTGACCAATGTATCGAAGAGCTTGCTGCCGTCAGTGTCGATCTTCGAGTACACGCCTAAACCAGCCAGCCAGATTTTGCGGGAGTAGTCTTCGACTTTCCCAATCCACGAGCTGCCTTCTTTTTCGGTGTTCTTTTTACCAGCCATCCCGTTCTCCTTAAGATTTRCGCGCGACGCGTTCGAGCAATGCCGTCAGCTCATCGAGCTTAGCAGAGAGTGTCTCAACGTCATGTTTAGACGGAATGCCGATACGATTCAAGGCACTTGCGACACGCGAGTCAAAAGCCTTCTCGACCTTGTCGAGTTGAACTTCGACCTTGCCTTTGAAAGTACTCACTTCACTCTTGGCTTCAATGATCTCGGCATTGGCAGCTTCAAGTTTTTCGGCTACTACTTTTTTGCCTTTCTTTTCAACAGTTTGACCAGCCTTGATCAACTCTTGAAAGTACTCGCCACCCTCTTGACCGACCTTGGTGTAGGCACCCAGGCCTGCCAGCCAGATCTTGCGGGCATAGGATTTAACGTCGCCCAGAGCTGTGGTCGATGCGTCGATTTTTTTCTTCAAAATTACTTTGGCCATGGTGCACCTCACGCTCAGAAGGTTTGAGGAACTGCCCGGACAAGTGTCGGGCTCAGGACACAAAGTAGGGAGAAAAATTAGAAACGGCACCCTAACAACTGACATAAACCTTCGGGAGCACCACACACAAATGTGGGAGCGGGCTTGCTCGCGAATGCGGTGTGTCATTCAACATTGATATCGACTGACACAC
>NZ_JBFULH010000851.1:0-1480 GCF_056400445.1 Pseudomonas sp. P5_B2
GTGTAAGGTCTGTACCGGTTTCCTGACGGGCCGCGCTATCTCGCGCGGCCTATACAGTAATGATCGAACAGACCTGATGGAGTGGCTAATCCCGTCCATCTGAAAGTGCTATTGAAGGAGCAAGATTCATGCAGATGAACCCCAATCGAGACACACAGCTGTGCATGTCGCTGTCCGCACGCCCTGGCAACTTCGGTCTGCGGTTTCACAATCATCTGTATGAACAACTGGGCCTGAACTTTTACTACAAGGCCTTCAGCAGCCAGGATTTGCCCGGCGCAGTGGGTGGTATTCGTGCCTTGGGTATCCGTGGCTGCGGCGTGTCGATGCCGTTCAAGGAAGCGTGCATCGCACTGGTGGATGAACTGGACGCCTCGGCGGCGGCCATTCAATCGATCAACACCATCGTCAACACCGATGGCCATTTAAAGGCCTACAACACCGACTACCTTGCCATCGAGCAACTGCTCAACACCCACGAAGTGCCCCAGGATTCGACCTTTGCCCTGCGCGGCAGTGGCGGCATGGCCAAGGCTGTGGCAAGCGCATTGCGCGACGGCGGCTACAAAAACGGCTTGATCATCGCCCGTAATGAACGCGCTGGGCGTGCATTGGCTGAGTCGCTGGGCTATCAGTGGCAAGCGGAACTGGGCGCACAGCGCCCGCACATGCTGATCAACGTCACGCCGATCGGCATGACAGGTGGCCCGGAGGCCGATCAACTGGCGTTCGATCCTGAAACCATTGCCGCTGCCGAGACGGTCTTCGATGTGGTGGCGATCCCCTCGGAAACACCGTTGATCGTGCGCGGACGCGCTGAAGGCAAGCGGGTGATTACCGGGTTGGAGGTCATCGCCATCCAGGCGTTGGAGCAATTTGTGCTGTACACCGGCGTCAGACCGACAGATGAGCAGTTTCACAAAGCCGTGGAATTTGCCCGCAGCTAGGAGGTATCCATGCAGCCGCGCATTCTCAACCTGAACCAGGTCGATCTTGAACCTTTGCCCGAAGCCTTGGCGCCCATGGGCGACACGGCTGGCCGTTACCAGCAACGGATAGCCCGCGTCGGCCAGCAACTGGGCGCACAGAAGCTTGGATATCGCCTGTACGTGCTGGAACCGGGGATGCGAGGCAGTCCCTTTCACAGTCATCGCGTCAACGAGGAGATGTTTTACGTCGTCGCCGGGGCAGGGGAGGTGCGACTTGGTGCCGAGCGGTTCCCGATTCGCGCAGGTGACGTGATCGCCTGCCCGCCGGGCGGTCCGGAAATGGCGCATCAGATCATCAACACCAGCAGCGCGGAATTGCGTTATCTGGCGGTCAGCACCCAGCAATCGCCGGAGATCTGCGAGTATCCGGATTCAGGCAAGTACGCGGTGATGGATGAGTTCAAGGTGGATGCCGAGGGCAATGCCTCAGGTTTTGTCGCCATCGCCCGGCCGGGCGACGGTGTGGATTATTGGGACGGTGAGTAACAGCC
>NZ_JBFULH010000852.1:0-1480 GCF_056400445.1 Pseudomonas sp. P5_B2
CGTCGCGTGTGAGCTTTTCGGAATCAGTGAAAACAACGTTCGGGTCACGCTGGCGCGCCTCACGATCGAAGCCTTACTTGAAGGTGCGGGACGCGGCAGTTATCAGTTGGGACCGCAAGCCAAGGACATCTCGGCGCAGCTGTTTGGGTGGCGTAGCGTGGAGCAGCATCTGCGCCCATGGGACGGTAGTTATCTGATGGTTGCGTGCAACGCCTTGGGGCGCAGTGACCGCAACGTCTTGCGCCAGCGTGAACGTGCGCTGCACATGCTGGGCTTCGCGGAACTGGACAAGGATCTGTACGTGCGCCCGAACAATGTCGAGCCGGATGTCGAATCCTTGCGGCAACGTTTGATCGAGCTCGGCCTGGAGCCGGCCGCTCTGGTTTTCCAGGCCACGGGCTTCGAAGACGCGCAAGCACAGCGAATACAAAGCCTGTGGAATGGCGAGTTGCTTAACGACAGCTATCGCCGCCACTGCGAGCAACTGGACAGCTGGACCCTGCGCGCCGGGCAACTGAAATTGGAGGCAGCCGCACGCGAATCTTTCACCCTCGGCCGCGATGCCATTCGCCAGATCGTTTTCGATCCCCTGCTGCCACACCCCTTGGTCGATGTGGCGCTGCGCACCGAATTCCTTGCCTGTACCCAACGTTTTGTGGACCACGGTCACCAGATCTGGCGGACCTTTTTCCAACAGCCCTCAAGCCCCAACTGACTCATCACCCAGGCCGGCTACAGGCCTTTGATGTCGAGGATAGACATGCATAACAAAACTAAAATCAGCGATATTCTCAGCCGCGACGAAATCAAATCCTTCAGCGAACGCTCGGATTTGTGGGGCGCCTGGGCGGTGGGATCTACCTGGGGGGTGCTGGCCTTGACCTTTTTCGGTCTGGCTTTGGCTCGCGACTTTTTGCCCTGGTGGGGATTCAGTCTCGCCCTGATCCTGGGTGTCGTGATTATTGCCGGACGCCAGTTGTGCTTCGGGATTTTGCAGCACGACGCCGCCCACGGCACGTTGTTCAAGAGCAAATGGTGCAATGACGTGCTGGTGGATTGGTTGTGCGCCAGACCGATCTGGAATGAGCTGCGCAAGTACCGTCCCTATCATCTGACCCATCACGCAAAAACCTCCACTCTCGACGATCCCGATCTGTGTCTGGTGGCGGGGTTGCCTACGACTCGTCGCTCGTTGATGCGCAAGTGCCTGCGTGATCTTTCAGGCGTGACCGGCCTCAAGTTCCTGGCGGGACGCTTGCTGATGGATGCGGGCATACTGCAATGGTCGCTGACCAGCGATATTCGGCGCCTGCCGCAGGAGGGTCGCCGCTGGTGGGACTACCCGCGGACCTTCTTCAGAAACGCCAGCGGCATGCTCCTCACCAACGCCCTGCTCTTTGCCGTGTTGTGGATCAGTGGAAATGCCTGGCTATACGGCGTTTGGGTGCTGGCCTATATCACTCCGTTCCCGCTGTTCATC
>NZ_JBFULH010000853.1:0-1478 GCF_056400445.1 Pseudomonas sp. P5_B2
ACCTTGAGCTTGCGCATCTGGCTTTCCTGGACGCCGTCACGGGCCCACATCAACTCGTCTTCCGGGCCGACGTCGATGACGAACTGATCGGACAACCCGTCAACGGTGGTGGCATCGGTGCGAATGGTTGCGGCTTGACGCAGCTTGGCGATGTGCGCGCGATCGGCCTTGGGTTTGCCGGTTTCGGCGCGATCGTGCTTGATCGGCTTGACGCCTTGGATCGCACTTTTGAACAGGGAAAAATCGTCGTCTTGCATGTCAGCCTCCGCGAAGGGCGGCCAGTTTACCCAAGTCGAGGCGCTATCCATAACAATTGAGGCCTGGCAACTACCAGGCCGTCTGTTCAGTCGTGTTTTTTCATCAAGTGTGGAGACATGTTCAGCCCGCGCGACTGGCGCGAACGGCGCCGACAGCGACGCCATAGCCATACGCCGAGGTACAACATGAACAGGCCAACCGCCAAAACCACTGCGGCACCGGTGCGGCTGGTGTTCAGTTCGCCCAGTGCGGGTACATGGCCAAAAAGACTGGCGGCAGCGGCCATGGCGACCAACACACCGCACGTTGCCAGCAACGCGGCAAACGCGGCGCCAATTCGAAAACGCCAGTTGCGTTGGCCTTTGGACCGCAAACGGCGAGCGTCAAAACCATCGGATAACTTCATTCCGACCTTCCTCAATGGGTATCGGCCCTTCGACCGGGAGTTGACCGGGTTGTTCCTGAGGCTAAGACAATTGCGGCAAACGCGAGACTTTTGCGGATGAGCGGCAATATTGGCTACTCATCCCGGGCCGATCAAATCAGATCATGAGTCAGCGCGAGTGTGGCGAAGTTATCCGCCATGATCGCCATTTCGGTCTGCTGAACGTGCTCGGCGCTCAATACGCCGCCCTTGTAAGGCAAATCCCGCGTGGCGCAGGCGTCTTCCACCAGCGTGCAACGGAAACCGAGGTTCTTCGCGGCGCGCACCGTGGTGCTGACGCTGGAGTGACTCATGAAGCCGCAGACGATCAGGTCAAGGGCGCCGAGGTCTTCCAGGCGCGTTGCCAGTTCGGTGCCGTGGAACGCACTCGGCAGCATTTTGCCGATGATGGTTTCGTCGGCCAGTGGCTCAAGGCCGGGGATGAACTCACCGCGCTCGCCTTGTGGGTCGAACAGCCCGCCGACCGTGCCGAGATGGCGTACATGCACGATGGTGCGACCGGCCGCGCGGGCAGCCGCCAGCAATTGCTTGATGTTCGCGACGGCAGCGTCCATGCCGCTCAGGGCCAGCGGACCGCTGAGGTACTCTTTCTGTGCATCAATGATGACAAGGGTCGCATGGCTCAGATTGGCTGCTGCGTAACCGCGGCCGCTGAGTTGAAACATCGTTTTTGGAACAGACATTCTGGGGCTCCTTGGAGTGGGGCTTTTGCGCCATTGTCCTCTGGCTGAGCGGTTCTGTGAATGGCTACTATTGTAGATGTCGTCTTTACTGG
>NZ_JBFULH010000854.1:0-1476 GCF_056400445.1 Pseudomonas sp. P5_B2
GTGCAAGTATTGGGCTTTAGGGAAACACGCCCCTTTACCCCGCTGCGCCGCCTCTATCCGCTTGCTGTTCGTCAGGCCAGCATTTTGCCTCGGGCTTCCTTCAGATTCGCGGTCACCCGCGACACCCTTGCCTCTGGCTAACACTTCCCCTTGCCGGGTGTGTAGAGGACTTTCACCTCCAAGTCACCAGCGAGGCCACCACAGCCAAGCTGGTTGCGCTTGCGCGCAACGCGCCATGCCTGGCGCACGCGTAAAAAAACCCGCCGAAGCGGGTTTTTTGTCGATCAGCTCACAAATCAATCAGAGCTCGGAGAAGCACTCTTCGATGATCGCCAGACCTTGGTCAAGTTGCTCGTCCGGCGACGTCAGCGGTACCAGAACGCGCAGAACGTTGCCGTAGGTGCCGCAGGACAGCAGGATCAAGCCCTTGTCCCGAGCCTTGGCCACCACCGACGCTACTGCAGCAGCGTTTGGCTTGTGGCTGTCGCCGTTTTCAAACAACTCGACAGCGATCATCGCGCCCAGGGCACGGACTTCGCCAATCACTGGGTATTTGGCCTGGATAGACTTGAGACCAGTGACCAGACGCTCGCCAACGGCTTTGCAACGGTCCAGCAGGTGCTCTTCTTCGAACACTTCCATCACTGCCAGGGCCGCAGCGCAAGCGATCGGGCTACCGGCGTAAGTGCCGCCCAGGCCGCCTGGAGCAATGGCGTCCATGTATTCGGCCTTGCCACACACACCGGCCAACGGGAAGCCGCCAGCAATGGATTTGGCGAAGGTGGTCAGGTCCGCGGACACGCCCATCTGCTCCATGGCGAAGAAAGTGCCAGTACGGCCAGCGCCGGTTTGCACTTCGTCAGCGATCAACAGGATGCCGTGCTGGTCGCAAAGTGCACGCAGACGCTTCATGAACTCTTTAGGCGCGACGTAGAAACCGCCTTCGCCCTGAACCGGCTCGATGATGATGGCAGCGATGTCACGCGGTTCAGCGTCGTTCTTGAAGACGCGTTCGATGCTGGYGATCGAATCATCGACGCTCACACCATGCAGCTCGTTCGGGTACAGCGCGCGGAACACGCCGCCTGGCATCAGGCCCATGCCGGCCGAGTAAGGCACGACTTTACCGGTCAGGCCCAGGGTCATCATGGTGCGACCGTGGTAAGCGCCGGTGAAGGCGATCACGCCGGCGCGGCCAGTGGCGGCACGGGCGATTTTCACGGCGTTTTCTACCGCTTCGGAACCGGTGGTGACCAACAGGGTTTTCTTGGCGAAATCACCTGGCACCTTGGCGTTGATTTTTTCGCACAGCTCTACGTACGGTTCGTAGGCCAGGACCTGGAAGCAAGTGTGAGTCAGCTTGTTCAGCTGCGCAGTCACAGCGGCAATGATTTTCGGGTGCACGTGACCGGTGTTCAACACGGCGATACCGCCGGCGAAGTCGATGAATTCGCGACCTTCAACGTCGGTCACGGT
>NZ_JBFULH010000855.1:0-1473 GCF_056400445.1 Pseudomonas sp. P5_B2
GCGCCGTGGCGCTGGATGATTTCGGCTCACCACCACCGACGCCCCCCTCGGCGTTTACCAATCCGCCGGCCGACCTCAAGGCCGCGCTGGATGTGCTGACCTTGCCACCAGCCCACCAAGGCGCGACCGTCCTGCCCAACGGCAAGCCCAGCCGATTGTTCTGGGCTCAGCCGTACACTCAGCAACTGCTGTTGCTCGAAGAGTTCGGCACGGAAAAACTCGACCCGACCCTACCGACGCCAACGTCATATGCACTGGCCAGTTGTGTTCACCCTGGTGCTGATGCTCCTCGGTTACATCGGCCTGGCACTGAGCATCTGGCCGTACATCCCCCGCCATCCGACAGCCTGTGAGCGGTGGCATCACCGGTCGGCTGTTCGCCCTGATCGGCGCGCTGTTCATCCTGCTGGTGACCCTGATGTACACCTTCCAGAGCTATTACGTGTTCCGCGGAAAAGGGAGAGTTGGTGATGGCTACTACTAGTAAGTCAATTGCTCTAATCACGAAAAGGCCGATACGCCTTTATAAGCAGCTCGCTGAGTTGTGCCTATTGTTTATGGTGTTGCTGATGATGCTGGCGTTGTCCGCTGTACTGGCGATGGAGTTGACCCTTGGGGCGCTCTGAGCTGCCGGCGCCAATGGTGGGCGACCCTGTCTTTCTCCAAGGAACTGGAAATCTGCTGCGTCGCCGCATGCTGATCATGTTGGGTGTTGTTCTGCTGATCGTGCTGGTCCTGGCCGCTTATAAAGCCTTCTCCATCTACAGGATGATTCAAGGCTACTCTGCGCCAAAACCGCCAATCAGTGTCGCTGTGGCCACCGCTGCCGAACGTCCGTGGCAAACCCGCCTKCCTACCGTCGGCACGATCAAGGCGTTGCAAGGCGTGGATCTGAGCCTGGAGACCGACGGCACCGTTACGGATGTGCAGTTCCAGTCAGGGCAAACGGTCAAGGCCGGTCAACCCCTCTTGCGACTCGACAGCGCCGTGGAAAGTGCCTTGCTGGAAACGGCGCTGGCCGACCTCGGGCTGGCCCAGCTCGATTACGGTCGCGGTAGCCAACTGGTGGGCAGCCAGGCCATTTCCAAAGGCGAGTTCGACCGACTCTCGGCCGTCCTGAAAAAGTCCAAGGCGTCGGTCAATCAACTCAGGGCTGCGCTTGGCAAAAAGAGCATCCTGGCGCCGTTCGGCGGGACCATCGGCATTCGCCAGGTCGACGTCGGCGACTATATGGCCAGCGGCACCATGATCGCCACCCTGCAAGACCTCAGTAGCCTTTATGTCGACTTTTTCGTGCCCGAACAGTCGGTGCCTAAAATCGCGATTGGCCAGTCGGTCGAAATCATTGTTGCGGCCTATCCGTCCCAAACCTTCCCCGGCACCATCAGCGCGATCAACCCGAAGCTCGAGAGCAGCACGCGCAACATGCAGGTGCGCGCCACCTTGGACAACCCCGACGGCAAACTGTTGCCC
>NZ_JBFULH010000856.1:0-1469 GCF_056400445.1 Pseudomonas sp. P5_B2
CAATCTGCACCGGTTCTTACACGGCTCTGTTCAAAGTACCGGCAGGCGTCAAGCTAGTTATTGTCGACTTGAGTATTTTCCTGGCAACGTTGTTCAAACCGTTTGGCCAAGTGTGTATAGGGTTGCGCTTTTATCAGATACGCAATCACTCGCCCTGGGCGGGTGAGTCACTGGCTGCCTTTGTCCACAGTTTGACTTGCCTGGTGATCAGGCCTTTCGTTCACCGGTTTTTGTTGTTTCTAGTCTGCCTGCTTTCGGTAACTCTAGTGGCGGCTGACGAACCTCAGGGCAACGACAATCAAAGTAACGAGAAGTGGCTGGAGCCGGCACGTTCCAGACTCATGCATGTCAATGGCGGGATGCCGTTCTTTCCGCATCGGGCCAATACCCCCGGCAATCTGGTTTTGAATGTAAAAGACTTCGACAATGCCCAGGTGTGTGGCGCTTGCCATACAGAGATCTACAAGCAGTGGCGCTCGTCGATGATGTCCCAAGCCTGGGATGAACCCATCTATCGGGCCTTGCTCACGCGTGCCAGTTCGGCCACCGAGGGGAAGGTCRATAACTTCTGCACCGGCTGCCATACCCCGATCGGTCTCACGACCGGGCAGATCAATTCGCAAGTCAACCGCTCCTCGGTTGAAGACAGCGCGAAAAATCATCCGATGCCTGGGGTCGATTGCGAGACTTGCCACAACATCAGCGCTCGCACCGGTCTCGATAACGGCGCCTATGTCTTGAGCCCTCGAGCCCACGGTAAACCGACCAAGTTCGGCCCGCGTAAAGATGCCGTTTCGCCCTATCACGACACCGTGTATTCCGCTCTGCACACACGCTCGGATTTTTGCGCCACCTGTCACAACGTCACGCATCCGTTCAGCAGTGTGGCGGTCGAGCGTACCTATGACGAATGGCAGGAGAGCGCCTACAGCTTCAACGATGTAACCTGCCAGAGCTGCCATATGCCGGGTTTTGCAGGTAAGGCCGCGATCATGGGGCCAGACCGCGAGCAGGTCGCCTCGCATTGGTTCAGCGGAGCCAACGCTACGATGCTCAAGCATCTCGGTCAGGAAGAGGGCGCTCAACGCGGGCGCGACATGCTCGCGCGCGCGGCGCAAATAACGTTCCAGCAACTGCCGACAATCATCATTCCCGGGCAATACACATCGGTCGCAGTCAAAGTGGCCAATGTCGGCGCCGGGCACAAACTGCCGACCGGCTTTCCGGAGGGACGGGAGATCTGGATCGATTTTCGGGTGCTGGATGCCAGTGGTCGCGAGCTCTATCGACTGGGTTCGATCAAGGAAGGCAAGACCGAGGACAACACGCGAAATTTCAAAGTGCACATAGGCGACAAGGACGGCAATCCGTTGGACGTCGAGGTCTGGAATGCCACGCAAATTCTCTCGGACAACCGCATTCTGCCCAAGGGCTACGATATTGGTAATTTCTCCTTCCTGGTGCCGGTC
>NZ_JBFULH010000857.1:0-1467 GCF_056400445.1 Pseudomonas sp. P5_B2
GTGGTGCAGTGGCGAACAATTTCCTGATGCAGTTCCAGGCTGACATCCTCGGCACCCAAGTCGAACGTCCGCAAATGCGTGAAACCACTGCACTCGGCGCCGCTTACCTGGCCGGTCTGGCGTGCGGTTTCTGGGGCAGCCTGGAAGAACTGCGCGGCAAAGCGGTGATCGAGCGCGAATTCGAACCGACCCTGGACGAAGCCGAGAAGGAAAAACTCTACGCTGGCTGGAAAAAAGCCGTCAGCCGCACCCGCGACTGGGAACCGCATGAAGGCACTGAATAAGCCAACAACAGGTTACTAATAGGGTTGTAACTGGTCGGGAGCAGATTCCTGCGGCATCATGGGCAAATTTTGCACGGCAGCCCAAAGGAAGCCCCATGAATCTGCCTCCCCGTCAGCAGCAAATCCTCGAACTGGTCCGTGAACGCGGCTACGTCAGTATCGAGGAAATGGCCACGCTGTTCGTCGTTACACCGCAGACCATCCGCCGTGATATCAATCAGCTCGCGGAAGCTAATTTATTGCGTCGTTACCACGGTGGCGCAGCCTATGATTCCAGTGTCGAAAACACCGCCTACGCCATGCGCGCCGACCAGATGCGCGATGAAAAACAGCGTATCGGCGAAGCCATTGCCGCCCAGATTCCCGATCACGCCTCGCTGTTTATCAATATCGGTACCACCACCGAATCTATTGCGCGGGCGCTGCTCAATCACAATCACCTGAAAATCATCACCAACAACCTGCACGTGGCCTCGATGCTCAGCGCCAAGGACGACTTCGACGTGCTGCTGACCGGTGGCAACGTGCGGCGCGACGGCGGTGTGGTCGGTCAGGCTAGCGTCGACTTTATCAACCAGTTCAAAGTCGACTTTGCACTGGTGGGTATTAGCGGTATCGATGAAGACGGCAGCCTGCTGGACTTCGATTATCAAGAAGTACGGGTGTCGCAGGCGATCATTGCCAATGCACGGCAAGTGATTCTGGCGGCAGACTCCAGCAAATTCGGGCGCAACGCCATGATTCGCCTGGGGCCGATCAGCCTGATCGATTGCCTGGTCACCGATCAGCCACCTGTGCCAGCGTTGGCACAGTTGTTGACTCAGCACAAGATTCGGTTGGAAGTCGTTTAAACCCCTTCCCCTGTGGCGAGGGGGCTCGCCCCCGTTGGGTCGCGAAGCGGCCCTAAAACCCTCCCCAGCAATCTATCAGTTACACCTTGCTACCGAATTTACGGCTGCTGCGCAGCCGAACGGGGGCAAGCCCCCCTCACCACAAAGTTTGATCTCCCCACTCTCAAATGTTCGAAAATTTTCCTTTACCCGCCCTTCGATGAGTTTTTTCAATCGAAGTTAACTGGCCGCGGGCGTCTTTATCGGCTAAGATTTTCGCAAATGAACATTAATGTTCGAATTCAAATACATAAAATAAGCACCGAGGCCAGCCGATGCCCACTTCCACCTTG
>NZ_JBFULH010000858.1:0-1466 GCF_056400445.1 Pseudomonas sp. P5_B2
GTCGTTGGGGAAGCGGATCACCACTTGACCCAACGAGCTGTCAGGGCCGGCATCCTGGCGCAGCGTGAGCCCACGCGGATTGCTCCAGTCAACGGATGACGGGTCGAGCACATTGCCTTCTCGGTCAAGTACTCGTATGCGGTTGTTGGCCAGATAGCCTGGATTCGCCCGAACTTTTGGCAGCACGTCTTCCTTGAGGATCGTCGGCGGTACAGTCCAGGTCGGGTTAAACGTGATGTAGGTAATCTGCGCCTGAAAAACCGGTGTATTGCGAGCCGCTTTACCCACCTGCACCCGGGATCGCCAGATCGGTTGGCCATCGCGGTACATCGCCACCTTATACCCGGCGATATCGACAATAACGAAAGTGCCCTGCAGTTTATAAAGCAGCCAGCGCGCCCGCTCCATGTTCACCCGCACCTGGTCGATGCGCGCCTCAACGGGCACATTCAGCGCCGCCAGGGTAGTCGCCCCCGCCACACCATCCGCGCCGAGGTATTGCTCGGTTTGATATTTCTTCACTGCTGCGGTGACGGCGCCGTCGTACTTCGTTCCGCGACCCAATCGCGGGTCAAGAAAGCCGGCCGCGACCATCCTCGCGCGCAACTGTGCGACCGCGGGCTCATCCATGCCGGGTTTGAGCGAAAAGTCCACAGCCACTTTCGGCCAGCCGCCTCTGTCACGAACAGCGCGCAGTTGCGCCAGAGCCTGACGCAAGCTGACGTATATCGCTTCTTGCGGCGGCGCCTGTGCAAATGCGCTTGCCACGTCGTGATTGTCGAGTGCCGCGAAGAAGGCGTTGAAGTCATCGCGAGGATCGACGCCATTCGAGTCAAAATTCCAGTATTTATCGAGCCGCGAAGGGTCGACCTTGCCGCGCCGCAATTGCTGCAGCGCGGTAATAAAGGTGTGGGTGGTTGCGATATCAAACGCCGCCCGCTGCTCAGTCGTGGCGGTCAAGGCGAGTACTGAAGGCTGAGTTCGGACAATTTCCTCAATATGGAAGTCCGCCGGGTTCAAACCGTCGGCCTGCGTGTCGTTCAAGCTTTTGATCAACTGTGCGACGTCGCTGTCATTCGTCCATGCAGCGCGGTAGGCGCGATGGGTATAAAAATCCATGACCAGTCGGCTGACATCCACCCGCCGATTGCGCTTCGAAGTGAGCAATGGCGGAAACGCGGTTTTCATTGGCGCAAGCGAGGCCTGAATCATTTGAGCGACGTTGTCGTCCGGTGCAGCGTCCATAACGGCACTCGGCGCAGTTGGCGGCTCAATCGGCGAAGTTTCGGCGATCGCTGCACCGCTGATCAGAAAGCCCATAAAAAATATGCGGCTTATGACGAATAACCTTGTTAATTGCACCATAGATAATCCTTAATCCCCCGCATTGGACCGCTAGCTTCCCGTGCACTGCTAGACTCGAACTTAACATGATGAGACATCTATATGGCGTTACTACGTTTTGG
>NZ_JBFULH010000859.1:0-1464 GCF_056400445.1 Pseudomonas sp. P5_B2
GCACGTACTTGTGGCGATGAAGTTGAAGGAGCAGGGCGTGGTCGCCGGTATTCCCGATCTGGTGCTGACCATGGCTCGCGGTGGCTACTTCGGCCTGTACGTCGAGTTCAAGGCAACACCGCCGAACGATGCCCCGATCTCACCGAGTCAGCACGAACGCATTCGCAAGCTGAATGACCAAGGTTATCTGGCGGTGGTGTGTCGTGGACACTTCGACGCGATGGAGCAGATCCGCGCCTACCTGCGTCTCGCTCCTACAGTGGTGGCCGCATGAACCATCAATTCAAGCCGGGCGATCTGGCGCTGACTTTGGTCAGCTTGCGGATTCTTCCTGCCGGGAGCGTGGTTGAGCTCTACAAGGGCATAAACCCGGGTGACAACCTCGGTTCATTGAGCTATCCGATACCGGCCATGGTCAGCGGTTGGTGGTGCACTCACAGCGAAATTGGTGACCGTCTGCCATTTGCAGAGACAAGCCTGATGCCACTGCGCGGCGACTTCGCCCCAGAGCAGCAGAAGTCGCGGGAGGTGGTCGCATGACAATGACCGTGGCCTTCTCCGATGCCGAGATTCGTCGTCGTGCCGATGATCCGGCCGCTGTGCTGATGCGTGACCCTCGGCACCCGGGGCTCTACTTCCGTTTCACCGAGGCTCGTCCACGCGGAACGTGGAGCCTGGTCGTTCGCAAGAAGTGGAACCGGATTGGCGCCTATCCCGACCTGTCGGCGAAGGCAGTGTTGGCCGCGCTGCCCGATCTGCGCATGCGGCTGGGTACTGATCCGGAAGCGGGTGCGTCCGTGTCGCCTTGGGCAACACTGGGCGAGCTGCTGAAGTGGTACGCCGACCGTATGAGCCGCGACCGCAACCTCTCCGACAAACGCAAAGCCACGGGCAAGTCAGCGATTGCCTGCCACCTGATCCCTCGCGTAGGTGATCTGGCGCTGGCCGATGTTCGTCACGGTACCCTCGACACCCTGTTGATGTGGCCGCTTCAGGAGACGTTGTCGCTGGAGTTTGTGCGGCTGATCTTCGGCCTGCTGGTGGTCGCCTGCCGTCAGGCTCACACGCTGGGCCTGATACCGACCAACCCGATGACAGGCATCAAGTTCAGCGACTTCTCCAAGACCAAGATCAAAGCCAAGCCGGCTCGCCTTCGTGGTGTGCAGATCGAGGCGCTGCTGAGCCAGTTGCATGACCTTTTCGAGTCTGACCCACAGCCGGCCATGCTCGCGTTGATGATGCTCTGCCATGGCACGCGCATTGGTGAAACCCGCAAAGCTCAGTGGTCGCACATCAGCCTGTCCGAACGTACCTGGTATCTGCCGGTGGGCAATACCAAGACCCGCGTTGAACACTCGCTCCCACTGACCGATCAAGTCTGCACCCTTCTAATTCGGTACCGCGCGGCGCAACACGCCAGCCATTACGACGGCGATTGCCTGTTTCGCTCCCACAGTGGAAAGG
>NZ_JBFULH010000860.1:0-1463 GCF_056400445.1 Pseudomonas sp. P5_B2
ATAAACCGGCTTAGCCGCATAGCTTGAACCGCCGTATACGGATCCGTACGTACGGTGGTGTGAGAGGACGGCGGATGTAAATCCGCCTCCTACTCGATCTCTAGACGCACATTGAGGCCAATTGTTCTGTATCGATTCGCCAGTGTTGGCTAAGGTTCAGGCATTGCGAGGGAGCGTGCTGCATGACTGTCGTTGATTTACCCGCTGCACCAAGAGTGTTGATTGCCGAGGCGGACCCCTGGTCCCGAGACTTGCTCAAGCAGGTGTTATTGAATGTTCGCTGCGACGCGCGACTGGACCTGTGCGCCGATGGCCAGCAGGCAATGGAAAAGCTGGCTGAAATTCCTTACGACCTGGCGATCGTTGACTGGGAGTTGCCTGGCGTCGATGGCCTGAATGTTTTGCGCAATGTGCGCCAACGCAAACGCAATCCGCCGTTACCCTTTATTCTGATGAGCAGCCGTAATGACAGTGCCAGCGTGCGCGAGGCTATGCCGATGGCACCTACGGCGTACCTGACCAAACCCCTGGATATGGAAAACCTGACTCGGCGTCTGCAGGGCTTGCTGCTGAACGCGGGCGAAGAGGTGTCCTGTGAGGTGCCGACGTTGGCGCCGGGCATGACGTTATCGGTGTATCTGGAACGTCGTCGAGAACTGGCAGACGGTGCACCGTTGATGACTGACGTGCAGGTCGCGGTTCAACACAGCCTCAATCCCAGCGGTCTTGATCTGAAGCGGCTGGAAGACAAAATTCGCACCGATCCGCAGATTACTGCTGTGCTGATCGCCGCCGCGAACAGCGCGGGGCATCACCTTGGTGACCCTGTGCAGACCCTGTCCCAGGCCTTGCACCGTTTGGGCTCCGGGCAAAGCATGAACCTGATTCTGGGGCTAGCGCTCAAGCGCAGTGCTCGGCTCGACGATCCGCTACTGGGGGACTATGCCGAGCGTTATTGGGAGCTGTCGCTGCACACCGCCGAGTACGCTCGCACGCTGGCGCGCCTGCTGGATCTTGAGCAAGAGCGCTGTTACTGCGCGGGCATGCTGCATCGTCTTGGTGATCTGGCATTGCTGCGGTGTTTGCAAGAGTGGAAGCAGGCCGGGGGTGAGCTGGATGAGTGGGAAGAGGTGGGTGATGCGCTTGCAGCGTTCGGTGCAGCCTATGGTTCGGCGCTGCGCACTCGTTGGCGTCTGCCGCTGGAGCTGCGAGAGCTGATTGCGGCGGTCTATCAGCTCGGTGGCGGGGTTTACTCCCGCGAAGCGCTGGTGATGAACATGGCGGCGCAATTGGCGCGTCTGACCGAGCATGAGGGCATTGAAGCGTTGGCGAAAAGCCGGACGGCGCGGTTGCTCAAGATCGGCTTGCCGGAACTCATCAGATTGCGCAAAAAGTGAGTCGGCCGAATACCCCTGTAGGAGTGGGCTTGCTCGCGAAGGCGGTSTGTCAGGAGACACTTATGC
>NZ_JBFULH010000861.1:0-1463 GCF_056400445.1 Pseudomonas sp. P5_B2
GGTGGGTTGAAGTTTGGGGTCGGGGCTTCGAACTAGGCTCTGGGCTGGCAGAAACCGCTAGCGGTGAATCGGATGCTGGATCACGTTGAAGTGCCAAGATCTTCGCCACGCATTTGATCCCCTGTGGGAGTGAGCCTGCTCGCGATGGCGGTGTGTCAGTCGGCATCCATATTGAATGTACGATGGCTATCGCGAGCAGGCTCACTCGCACAAAGGCAATTCCAGTGTGTGACTGTGATTTAAACCACCTTCAACTCCACCTCTACATGCCCGCGCGTCATCCGCGAATACGGGCACATCTGATGCGCAGCTTCAGCCAGCTCACGCTTTACACCCGCTTCCAGTCCGGGAATGTTGACGTTCAATCTGACGGCCAACTGAAAATCCCCGCCGCTGGTTTTACCCAGATCCACTTCGGCATCTACCGATGTATCTTCCGGCAATTTGATTTTCATCTTGCCCGCCGCCACCTGTATCGCGCCGATGAAACAAGCCGAATAGCCGAGAGCAAACAGTTGCTCCGGATTGGTGCCGGGCTTGCCCGAACCGGGGGAGCTGAAGGTGACATCGAGTTCGCCATCGCTGGACTTTCCGGTGCCGGTTCGGCCGCCGACGGTGTGGGTTTTCGCGGTGTACAGAACGGTTTCCAGTGCAGTACTCATGACCGTGACTCCTGATGGGAAGCGACAGAGTAGGCAAGCCTAGCAGCACCGCATCGGCTCACCGGTGACGTTTGTCAGTTTTGTGTCTTCGCAGACCCGCCGGGTTTTATCTATCCTTTCGCTCCAGGTCCTCTCAGGAAAAAAACATGAAACGCTGGATCAACGCCGCTCTATTGGCTGTGGTTTCCACGTTTGCACACGCCGCTACCGAACTAGCGCCTCGTATCGAGCACGTCCCTTTCGATAATGGCGCCGATAGCGTCAAGTTCAACCAATCGATCAAAGGCCCGCGCACCACGCAGTACCGCGTCAGTGCGAAGGCAGGTCAGATACTGACCGTCGACCTCAAGCCTTCCAACGCATCCGCCTACTTCAACATCACCGCCAAGGGGGCCGACACTGCGCTGTTCAACGGATCGATGATGGGCAACCACTTCATGGGCCCATTGCCCGTCGATGGCGAATACACGGTTCAGGTGTACCTCATGCGTAACGCTGCACGGCGCAACGAGGTGGCCTATTACAGCCTTTCAACGAACCTCAGCCCCCTGACGGACAGCGCCCAACCGTTTGATCAGACTCTCGAACTGCAAGGCATACATTTTCATGTGAAGGGGGAATGGGTGGATGGGAATCCTGTGGTACGCATCTCGCCTCAAGGATTGGAAATAGACAACTCGCAGATCACTCGACCGCTATCCGGCAACATCGCACGCGCGGAAATCGCTGACCTGGATCGCGACGGCTCACCGGAAATTTACGTCTTCGCCCGATCACCTGGGCGCGGTATGCCGGGTGAGT
>NZ_JBFULH010000862.1:0-1455 GCF_056400445.1 Pseudomonas sp. P5_B2
GGCCCGGCATCGTGCTGGCGACGATTTTCGTCACCGTGCCGTTCGTGGCGCGCGAGCTGATCCCGTTGATGCAGGAGCAGGGCACGCAAGAAGAAGAAGCCGCACGCCTGCTTGGCGCCAATGGCTGGCAAATGTTCTGGCACGTCACCGTTCCCAATATCAAATGGGGCCTGATCTACGGCGTGGTGTTGTGCACTGCGCGGGCGATGGGTGAGTTCGGTGCGGTGTCGGTGGTTTCCGGGCATATTCGCGGGGTGACCAACACCTTGCCGCTGCACGTCGAGATCCTCTACAACGAATACAACCACGTGGCCGCGTTCGCTGTAGCGAGCCTGTTGCTGATCCTGGCGCTCAACATCCTGCTGCTTAAGCAGTGGAGCGAAAACCGTATTAACCGCCTGCGCGCCAGCGCCGCGGAGGAATGATTTCATGTCGATCGAAGTGCGTAACGTCAGCAAGAATTTCAACGCGTTCAAGGCGCTTGACAACATCAGCCTGGACATTCAGAGCGGCGAACTCGTGGCACTGCTCGGCCCCTCGGGTTGCGGTAAAACCACGTTGTTGCGGATCATCGCCGGTCTGGAAACCCCGGACCACGGCAACATCGTGTTTCACGGCGAGGACGTCTCTGGCCATGATGTGCGGGATCGCAACGTTGGTTTTGTGTTCCAGCACTACGCGTTGTTCCGCCACATGACCGTGTTCGATAACGTCGCCTTCGGCTTGCGCATGAAGCCGAAAAACCAGCGTCCGAGCGAAAGCCGTATTGCGGAGAAAGTCCACGAATTACTGAACATGGTGCAACTGGACTGGCTGTCTGATCGCTACCCGGAACAACTCTCCGGCGGTCAGCGTCAGCGTATTGCCCTGGCTCGCGCCTTGGCGGTGGAACCGAAAGTCCTGCTGCTCGACGAACCCTTTGGCGCCCTCGATGCCAAGGTCCGTAAAGAACTGCGTCGTTGGCTGGCGCGGCTGCACGAGGACATCAACCTGACTTCCGTGTTCGTGACCCACGACCAGGAAGAAGCGATGGAAGTCGCCGACCGGATCGTGGTGATGAACAAGGGTGTGATCGAGCAGACCGGCTCACCGGGCGATGTTTACGAAAACCCGGCCAGCGATTTCGTTTATCACTTCCTCGGGGATTCCAACCGGCTGCATCTGGGGGAGGACAATCACGTGCTGTTCCGTCCGCACGAGGTGTCGCTGTCGCGGCATGAACTGGAAGATCACCACGCCGCGCAGGTGCGCGACATTCGTCCGCTGGGTGCCACGACTCGGGTGACGCTCAAAGTCGAAGGTCAGAGCGAATTGATCGAAGCGGAAGTGGTAAAGGACCATGACAGCCTGATCGGGCTGGCGAAGGGCGAAACACTGTTCTTTAAACCGAAGGTCTGGCAAAAACTCGCCAACATCTAAAGCAAAAGCTTCGCGAGCAAGCCCGCTCCCACATTT
>NZ_JBFULH010000863.1:0-1453 GCF_056400445.1 Pseudomonas sp. P5_B2
TCTCCATGGTCTGAGATCCAGGGGACTCCATGAAAATCACCGAGGTATTGGATCTGATCAGAGTTCCCAGTTCTGCGCCTAGAAGCGGATCGTAATAAGTGGTCTCAACGCCGTACTTCCTGAGAAGTCCGTCGCACAAAACACGCGAAGGCCTATAGATCGTGTCTGGAACAAGGATGTGATCCCCTGCCTTAGTTGTTGCGAACAATGCCAACGCCACCGACCCCAGACCCGAAGGTGATATGACAGTTCCTGCCGCTCCAGTGAGAGATGTCCAGGCTTGTTCGAGGTTTTCGATAGTGGGCGTGCCATGGGTTCCATAATGGAAGCGATTGCGCTTCGCCTCCATGTCTTCCACCGTTTTATAGATGACAGTGGATCCCTTGAACAACGGAGGATTGACGAAGCCGCTTTGCTCTTCGGGGTTTCTTCCGAGCATCGTGACGCTGGTTGCCAAGCCGAAGCTCATAATGTCGCTGCTGGTTTTCATAAATCTCCTCGGCGAATTGCTCGACAYCCGATAACGACAAATGATCGAGCAGTTCAGGTTGACCAGATCACGACGTCATTGCGTGTGCTCAAGTCGCGGGAAATCTGTCGCCTCGCACAAGTGAAGTGCGAACTATCGCTCCAGCTCCAACTCTTTCAACAACGTGGCGACAATTTTCCGATCATTGCCCTCCAACGCTTTCAGGGGCAGCGGCAAACATGGTCGGCTTACCAGGTTCAGCAACTCGGCCATAGCCGCCACGACTCGGAGGCTTCCGTGATTGCCAAACAACGCCCACAAAGGCCGTAATTTCTCCGACAGCCGAGCAGCTTCCTGCCAATCCCCTGCTTGTGCAGCGCGTGTAATTGCCACCGCCAAGTCCGGTAGCAATCCTCCGATTACGGAGTACCAAGCGTCGCAACCGGCATTCAACCCAGTCACAGCAGAAGCATCGCCACTGACACCAATTGTCACATTGACGGGTATCAACGCACGAAGGCGATCAACTCGTGCCCTGGCAGCATCTAGATCTGCTGGTACCGCCGGGATCTTGATAGAGCCCACATTAGGCAGTTGCGCGATACGCCCATGTAGTTCGTCGCTGAACTCGAAGTGGGTAGTGTAGGGATTGTCATACACGCAAAGTGGTACAGACAGATCACGCGTCACTGCTTCATAGAGCCCAAATACCTCGTCAGCAGTCAGCTTCTGGTAAGACACTGGGGCGAGCAGAACGGCGCTTGCTCCAGCTTTCTGCGCCTGTTCCGCCAGAGCCTGTACGTCTCGGGTGCGCAACGCACCGATACCAACGATTACCGGAACGTCGCCTGCGTGCTTCACCGCAAGCTGTGCGGTTCGCAGCCGCTCTGCATGAGTCAGATATGCATAACTGCCGGTCGAACCGAGGGCTCCAATGGAGTCAACACCGGCAGTCGCAAGGCGCTCGATCAATCGGATATAGGC
>NZ_JBFULH010000864.1:0-1452 GCF_056400445.1 Pseudomonas sp. P5_B2
GGACGGTTTCCAGAATCGACGCAGTGCCAATGGACTGAATGAAGCTGTCGAGCTTGTCGCTGGTACCGGTCAGTTGAACGGTATACACGCTGGCGCTGACATCAACGATCTGTCCACGGTAAATATCGGTAGTGCGCTTGATCTCGGCACGCTGGGCGCCGGTAGCCTTGACCTTGACCAGCATCAGTTCGCGCTCGATGTGAGCACTCTCCGACAGGTCGACCAATTTGACCACTTCGATCAGCTTGTTCAGGTTCTTGGTGATCTGCTCGATGACTTCATCGTGGCCAACGGTGGTCAGCGTCAGGCGCGACAGAGTCGGGTCTTCGGTTGGTGCCACGGTCAGGCTTTCGATGTTGTAGTTGCGCTGCGAGAACAGGCCCACTACACGAGACAGAGCGCCCGGTTCGTTTTCCAGAAGCAAGGAAATTATGTGCCGCATGATTAAGTACGCTCCGTCTTGCTCAGCCACATATCGCGCATGGAGCCGTCTTTGATCTGCATCGGGTAGACGTGCTCGCTGGTGTCGACCGAAACATCGATGATCACCAGACGATCCTTCATGGCAAACGCTTCTTCCATCTTCGACTTCAAATCTTTCGATTCGGTGATGCGCACGCCAACGTGACCATAGGCTTCTGCCAGCTTGACGAAGTCAGGCAGGGATTCCATGTAGGAATGCGAGTGACGGCTGCCATAACTCATGTCTTGCCACTGGCGAACCATACCCAGAACGCCGTTGTTCAGGATGACGATTTTGACCGGCAAGCCGTATTGCAGACAGGTGGACAGTTCCTGAATGTTCATCTGGATGCTGCCCTCGCCCGTCACGCAGACAACGTCGGCATCCGGGAAGCTCAACTTGATGCCCATGGCCGCCGGAAAACCGAAGCCCATGGTGCCCAATCCACCGGAGTTGATCCAGCGGTTCGGCTTGTTGAACTTGTAGTACTGCGCGGCGAACATTTGGTGCTGACCAACGTCGGAGGCCACAAAGGCATCGCCCTTGGTGACTTCGCACAGGGTTTCGATCACGGTCTGCGGCTTGATGACGCTGCCGTCGCCCTTGTCATAAGGGAACAGGCCACGATCACCGCGCCACTCGTCGACCTGCTTCCACCAGCTGGCAACGGACTCCTTGTTTGGGGTCTCGCCGATTTCCTTGAGGATCGCGACCATTTCGGTCAAGACGCTCTCGACCGGGCCGACGATAGGCACGTCTGCCTTGATAGTCTTGGAAATCGAAGCCGGGTCGATGTCGATGTGAATGATCTTGGCATTCGGGCAGAACTTGGCCGGGCCGTTGATCACACGGTCATCGAAGCGGGCGCCGACTGCAAGGATCACGTCCGCATGGTGCATCGCCAGGTTGGCGGTGTAGCTGCCATGCATGCCGAGCATGCCGATGAACTGACGGTCGGTGCCAGGGTAGGCACCCAGCCCCATCAGGGT
>NZ_JBFULH010000865.1:0-1447 GCF_056400445.1 Pseudomonas sp. P5_B2
ACGTTTGCCTGTACCTGAGCTTCCGCGTGCTGACGGTGCCGGAAGTGYTGCTGTTCACCATCCTCACGCCGTTGCACGTAACCCTGATCGAAGATGCGCTGAACCGGCGTTTCAATCCGTGGGCATTGATCGCTGCGCTGGTGGCGGTGATGGGGGCGGCGGTGATTCGCTATGACCGGATCAACCCGGATTTCTTCATGGGATTCCTGCTTCTGCAACTGGCCAACTTCACCTACGCCGCCGGACAGGTGCTTTATAAACATCTGGTGGCGCGCCATCCGAGCGATCTGCCGCACTACCGCCGATTCGGTTACTTCTATCTCGGCGCATTGGCGGTGGCCTTGCCGGCGTTTCTGCTGTTCGGCAAACAGAACTTCCTGCCCGAAGCGCCGCTGCAGTGGGGTGTGCTGGTATTCCTTGGCCTGGTCTCGACCGCGCTGGGTTTGTATTGGTGGAACAAAGGCGCGTGCATGGTGAACGGCGGGACGCTGGCGGTGATGAACAACCTGCATGTGCCCGTGGGCTTGCTGATCAATCTGCTGATCTGGAATCAGCATGAGGAGCTAGGGAGGTTGTTCCTCGGTGGATCGGTGATTTTGATGGCGGTGTGGATCAGTCGGTTGGGTGTCAGGCGCGCAGCCAATCTCGTGTAGGCGCTGCTATAGCTGAATCGGAAGAGGTTCAGCTGGTCGGCCATGGAGAAGTGAATCAMGGGAATGCCTGCATGAAAACTGCGTACAAAAAATTAGCGTTGGCTGTCTGCCTGTGTGCTGGCTTGACGGGGCCGGACGTTGAAGCCGAAGTGTCACCACCCGCAAAAGATTGGAAAAATCTAACTGCCAATGATCTTTCTGTCATGCGACAACTGATAGTCAATTCTCATCCAGGCGCTATTGATAGCAGTAACGAGGCTTTTACAGACTGGGTTGAACGGGGTTATTTGGAAGCGGGTCAGCTGTCCGAGCGTGTCAACTCAAGGAAAGACTCTCAAGCTGTAATGAATTTTTACATTGCGGGCTTCAAGGATGGACACGTAGGTCTGAATCACCCTGATCAAGAACATTCTTCTTGGGCAGGTTTTATTTTGGATATGCGGGGGCAGAGTTTTGTTGTAAAGCACCTCGCTAAAAATTGGCCTGTGCCGTTGCCAGCGAAGGGTTCCAGGGTTATATCGTGTGATAACAAGTCAGTCGGCGAGATATTGGAGAGTGAGCTATCTCCTTATATTGATCGGAGACTTGGACTGAAGTCGACTTGGTTGCATTTAGCTAAGCAGCTAACTGTCGATGATGCCAACTACCCAGTGCTGGATAGGGTCTTGTCCAAAAGCTGTTTGGTTGTTCTCCCCAATGGGGAAAGGCAAAACTTTCCTTTGTTGTGGCAAGAAGGTCCGGGACAGTTAGACGCCTTTCTGCGCCAGGCTCAACCACCCCAATCTCTCCAGAAT
>NZ_JBFULH010000866.1:0-1445 GCF_056400445.1 Pseudomonas sp. P5_B2
GTGGATCGCCAGTTCGCCGAACACCGGGCCACTGCTCACCGCGACCCATTGGCCTGGCGGGTTGATCAAGTGGCGAACCGTTTCGACGGTCAGGCGCATGGACAAGTCCTTGCTGCCTTTAAGGGTCACTACCAGCACGTCGCCAATCCGGATCGAGCCGCCGTTGCCGGTGACTTGATAACGCCCCGGCACCAGGGCGCGGCATTCGGTGAGGGTGTGTTGCGGGCTCATCAGGGTGTAGCGGAAATCGTGTTCGACCATGGGTCCTCCAAATAGGCGYGACATGCTATCACGGGCCTACTCGCTGCATGGCGCCGGCAGATGACCTTCGATCAGGTTCAATCGCCCCGACGACTCATGGCACACTGCCGCTTTCACACTTCAAAGGAACGGACAAGGTCCAAGGCTTGAGTCGATCAGCCCTCAACCTGATTCTGCGGCGTGCCGGCGGCCCAAGCCACGATGTTTTGCAAGGTCGTCGCGGCAATCGCGCCCAGCGCTTCGCGGGTCAGGAAGGCCTGGTGCGCGGTAATGATCACATTCGGAAAGGTCAGCAGTCGCGCCAGCACATCGTCTTGCAGCGGCAGATCGGACCGGTCCTCGAAAAACAGCTGCGCCTCTTCTTCGTAAACATCCAGCCCCAGATAGCCCAATTGGCCGTCCTTCAATGCGTCGATCAGCGCCGGGGTGTCCACCAGACCACCTCGCCCGGTGTTGATCAGCATTGCGCCGGGTTGCATGTGCGCCAGTGATTCGCGGTTGATCAGGTGTTTGCTCTGCTCGTTGAGCGGGCAATGCAGGCTGATGATCTGCGACTCGGCGAGCAGTTCCGGCAGGCTCAAGTAGCGAGCGCCGAGGGCTTCGACCTGCGGATTGGGGTAGGGGTCATAGGCCAGCAACCGGCAGCCGAAACCGTTCATTATCTTGGCGAACGTCGCGCCGATCTGCCCGGTGCCGACCACGCCGACGGTCTTGCCCACCAAGTCGAAGCCGGTCAGCCCGTGAAGGCTGAAGTCACCTTCGCGGGTGCGGTTATAGGCACGGTGCAAGCGACGGTTGAGTGCCAGGATCAGCGCCACCGCATGTTCGGCCACGGCGTGTGGCGAGTAGGCCGGGACGCGCACGATTGCAAGACCCAGGCGCTTGGCCGCAGGCAGATCGACATGATTGAACCCGGCCGAGCGCAGGGCGATCAGGCGTGTGCCTCCCGCCGCCAGACATTCCAGCACCGGGGCGCTGAGGTCGTCATTGATAAAGGCACAAACCACTTCGTGCTTTTGCGCCAGTGCCGCAGTGTCGAGGCTCAGCCGCGCTGACTGAAAGTGCAGTTCGATACCGACGGGCAGGTCGGCGCCTAGAAAACTGTCGCGGTCGTAGGTCTGGCTGCTGAAAAGAATCGTGCGCATGAATCCTCCATTTAACTCGGTCCGGCTTTATGTAAGCAG